>NZ_JBWBYV010000033.1:0-64590 GCF_056174685.1 Janthinobacterium sp. BHSEK | reverse complement strand
GTTAAGCCAAATCTTAACGGCTTCAGTCCTCTGGCAAGGCCTCTTCACGCCACTGCAAGCCGTCGCGGCCGATCAGGGCGCTGGCGGCCGCGGGGCCCCAGGTGCCGGCCGTGTAAGGAATCGGCGCGCTGTCGTTCTGTTCCCAGTTGTCGAGAATCGGCTCGACCCATTCCCAGGCCGCTTCCAGCTCGTCGCCGCGCATGAACAAGGTCAGCTGGCCGCGCAGGACGTCGAGCAGCAAACGCTCGTAGGCGTCCATGCGCGGGGTCTTGAACGATTCGCGGAAATCGAGTTCCAGTTCCGCCGGTTTCAAGCGCATGCCGTCCCCCGGGGTTTTCGCCATCAGGTTCATGCGCAAGCCTTCGTCCGGCTGCAAACGGATCACCAGGCAGTTCGGCTGGAAGCTCGACGTGGGCTGGTTGAAGATCGAATGCGGAATTTGCTTGAAGCGCACGACGATCTCGGCCAGGCTGTCGGCCATGCGTTTGCCCGTGCGCAGGTAGAACGGCACGCCGGCCCAGCGCCAGGTGTCGATTTCCGCCTTCAGCGCAACGAAGGTTTCGGTGCGCGAATGTTCCGGCGCATCGGGCTCGTCGCGGTAGCTCGGCACGGTGGCGCCGTCGACGTGGCCGGCGCGGTACTGGCCGCGCACGATGTTCTGTGCCAGGGTGGTCGGCGTGAATTTCTTGAGCGAGCGCAGCACTTGCAGCTTTTCATCGCGCACGGCGTCCGGCGCGATCGAGGTCGGCGGTTCCATGGCGACGATGCACAGCAGCTGCAGCAAGTGGTTTTGCAGCATGTCGCGCAGCGCGCCCGACGTGTCGTAGTAACCCATGCGGTTGCCCACGCCCAGTTTCTCGGCGATGGTGATCTGCACGTCGGAAATCCATTCGCGGCGCCACAGCGGTTCGAACAGGATATTGCCGAAGCGCAGGGCCAGCAAGTTCTGCACGGTTTCCTTGCCCAGGTAATGGTCGATACGGTAGATCTGCGATTCCTGGAAGACCTTGCCCACTTCGGCATTGATCTGCTTGGCGCTGGCCAGGTCGCGGCCCAGCGGTTTTTCCAGCACCACGCGCGAATTCGGCGTGACCAGGCCGTTGTCTTCGAGGTTGTCGCAGATCAAGGCGAACAGGTGCGGCGGCGTGGCCAGGTAGTACACGCGCGTCAGGTCGGCATCGCCGCGCAGCGCTTCGACCAGCGGCGCGTAGGTGGCCGCATCGCTGGCGTTGAGCGACACATACACGATGCGCGCGCAGAACTTGCTCCAGGTGGCGGCGTTCAGGGTGCTGGCCTTGATGTGGGGACGCGAGTTGGTCTCCACCATCTTCAGGAAGGCATCCTGGCCGCTGTCCTGGCGGCCCACACAGATGATGCGCGCCGTCGGCGGCAAATCGTTCGCGACGTCGCGCGCATACATCGCAGGCAACAACTTGCGCATTGCTAAATCGCCGCTGCCGCCAAACAGGACCAGGTCAAAATCGGTAAGTGCCATAAGTGAGTGTCGTCGCAAAAGTAAAAGGGCCGGAGCGGGGAGGAAGCCGACCGGAAGTGCCAGTCTGTCGCTACTATAATCGGTGGTGTAAATTTACTACGTAGAACAGGCAATTGCAAGAAATTTTACTACATTCCCTCCGCTGCCGTCGCGATTTTGCCCCGTATGCACGATAGCGATATCGGCATGGCCATTATATGCCGTTCGCCGGCACTGGCGCAGCGCCATGCTTGTTGTCGGCTTTGCAAAGCAACCATGGTTGCCAGGGAAATTTTCGATTCCTTCCGTCATCATTTGCGCTGTAGCAACAAGCAAATCAAGAAATGCTGTCAGGATCGCCGTTGGCAGCGTAAAGTAGCTTTGAGGAAAGTAAAAAACCGTATAATTCAAGCTCGAATCGATAGCAACTATTGGTTGTAAGAAATTGTACGATATACACTGCACCGTTAGCGCCGGCCATGCCCCGAACCCGCCATCCGACGTCCATGCGACGTGCAGTCCGCACTGCCCGCAGCATCAGGGGCAGGCGACTTAACTTTACAAGACGGCTCAAGGGGACACAATGAATTCAATGCAGCAAGATGTCGATGAACGCACCAGCCTGACAGGCAATAACAAATTCGAACTGTTCCTGTTCAAGCTGGGCACCAGTGATCACTCGACCAGCCGCGAACTGTTCGGCATCAATGTGTTCAAAGTCCGTGAAATCATGGAAATGCCGGCCATCACTGCGGTGGCTGGCTCGCACCCGCACATGCTGGGCGTGGTCAATATCCGCGGCCAGATCGTGCCCGTGATCGACTTGCCGATGGCGGTCGGCTGCAAGAGCAATGGCTTGAAGATCCTGATGGTGACGGAGTTCGCCCGATCGACACAGGCGTTTGCCGTGGAAGAGGTCGATGAAATCGTGCGCCTCGAATGGAACCAGGTGCTGTCGGCCGAATCGAGCGTCGGCGGCGGCCTCGTCACCAGCATCGCCCGCCTCGATGGCGACACGGACAAGACGCGCCTGGCGCAAGTGCTGGACGTGGAGCAAATCCTGCGCAACGTGCTGCCGTCGGGCGACCCGGACGTGGACGAGAACAGCATCGGCCCGCAAGTACGCTTGCCGGCCGGCGCCGTGATCCTCGCGGCCGACGATTCCTCGCTGGCCCGCTCGCTGATCGAAAAGGGCCTCGAAGCGATGGGCGTGCCTTTCATCATGACCAAGACGGGCAAGGAAGCGTGGGAACGCCTGCAAGCGATCTCGGCCCAGGCGGCCACGGAAGGCAAGACGGCGAAAGACAAGGTCGCGCTGGTGCTGACCGACCTGGAAATGCCGGAAATGGATGGTTTTACCCTGACGCGCAACATCAAGAACGATGGCCGCTTCGCCAATATTCCCGTGGTGATCCACTCGTCGCTGACGGGCTCGACCAACGAAGACCACGTCAAGGGCGTGGGCGCCGATGGTTATGTGGCCAAGTTTGTGGCGGCGGAATTGGCCGAGACGATACGCAAGGTATTGGCGCGGTAAGCTGAAGCAACTGTAGGTCGGATTAGCGGCGTACGCCGCGTAATCCGACGCCACCATGGCCAACACTGTTGTCGGATTACGCGGGGCCTTGCCCCGCTAATCCGACCTACGTGAGCGTAAAAAAGCGCCGGACCCTTGCAGGTGCCGGCGCTTTTTCATGTTTGAAACGATTACGCCTGGTAAGCCGTCTCCGGTTGGCCCGCCACGTCCACGCGCACGGACAGTACGTGGCCCGTCAACGGGTAGTCGGCGATTTCTGCTGCCGAGCGATTGTGGCTGGCGCTGGTGATGTACAGGGTGCGCAGGTCGGGGCCGCCGAACGTCACCATGGTGGGGCAGCGCACGGGCACGGTAATTTCGCCCAGCAGATGGCCATCGGGCGCGAAGCGCAAGATCTTGCCGCCTTCAAACATGGCCGACCAGTAATTGCCTTCGCTGTCGACGGCCGCGCCATCGGGGCGTCCGCCGTAATCAAACGCTTTCTTGTCCGTGGAAAAACGCTGGAACGGCTGCGGCGCGGAAATGGCACCCGTCGCCGCGTCGAAATCGAAGCGGTCGATGCGGTGCGTGGTGGTATCCGCGTGGTACATGGTGCGCTTGTCAGGGGAAAAGCCCAGGCCGTTCGACACGGTCATGCCGCCCGACCACACCTTGCGCACTTGTCCTTTTTCCAGCACGAACATTTCCGCCGCATCGGCGTTGCGCGGCTCGAATATCGTGCCGACCCAGAAGCGGCCGGCCGGATCGACCTTGCCATCGTTGAAGCGCGTGGTGGCCATGTCGAACGGCGCCGGGGCGATTTCCGCCAGGCTGCCCGTCTTCGTGTCCAGGTGGGCGAAGCCGCTGCGCAGGGCGACGATCAGGCCGCCTCCGGCATTGATGGCCAGCGCCGACGGTTCCGTCGGCATGTTCCACTGCGCATGCTTGCCGCTGGCCGGGTGCAGCCGGTGCACGGCGCGGCCATCGATGTCGACCCAGTACAGGGCCGCTTCCTTGCCATGCCAGAGCGGGCATTCGCCCACTTGCATGGGTTTGTCGCTGACTACCTTGATTTCGTAAATATTCATCTATCTCTTTTTAATATGCGGCTTTTGCTGCTTTAGCCAGGGCAATCAAGCCATTGGTCGAGCTGTCGTGGTGGTCGGGACGGGCTTCACCCGTCAGTTCGGCCTGGATTTTCTTCGCCAGTACCTTGCCCAGTTCCACGCCCCACTGGTCGAAACTGTTGACGTTCCACAAGACGCCCTGCACGAAGGTCTTGTGTTCGTACAGCGCGATCAGGGCGCCCAGGGTGGTCGGGGTCAGCTGGTCCATCAAGATGGTGTTGCTGGGGCGGTTGCCAGGGAAAGTCTTGTGCGGCACCAGCGCCTCGATCTCGCTTTCCGGCAAGCCCTGCGCCTGCAGGTCAAGGCGCACTTCCGCGCCCGTCTTGCCCGTCATGAAGGCTTCCGACTGGGCGAAGCAGTTGGCCAGCAGGGCGTCGTGGTGGCCGGGCAAATCGTGCGTGGCGCGCAGGGCGGCGATGAAGTCGATGGGCGTGATGTCCGTGCCCTGGTGCAGCAGCTGGAAATACGCATGCTGGGCATTCGTGCCGCAATCGCCCCAGATGACGGGACCGGTGGGCACATCTACCGGCTGGCCATCCTTGGTGACGCGCTTGCCGTTGCTTTCCATATCCAGCTGTTGCAAATAGGCGGCAAAGCGGCTCAGGTCCTGGTGGTAGGGGGCGATGGAAACGGAGCCGCAATCGAGGAACTGGCGGTTCCAGAAGCCCACCATGGCCAGCACCACGGGCATGTTGTCTTCCAGTGGGGCCTGGCGGAAGTGCTGGTCCATCGCATGCGCGCCAGCGAGGAAATCGCTGAAGTATTCAAAGCCCACGGACAAGGCCACGGCCAGGCCGATCGAGGACCAGACGGAATAGCGGCCCCCGACCCAGTCCCAGAACGGGAACATGTTTTCCGGTGAAATGCCGAAATCGACGATGGCTTGCGTGTTGGTCGAGACAGCCACGAAGTGTTGCGCCAGATCCTTTTCTTCACCTTCGAGCAGGAACCAGGCGCGCGCCGTGTTGGCGTTGAGCATGGTTTCCGCCGTAACAAAAGTTTTCGATGCCACGATGAACAAGGTCGTTTCCGGATCGACTTTCGACAGGGTCGCTTCCATATCGTGGCCGTCGACGTTGGAAACGAAGTGCATTTCCAGGCCCGGGTTGGCATACGAGCGCAGCGCCAGGCACGCCATCTTCGGGCCCAGGTCCGAGCCGCCGATGCCGATGTTGACGATGTCGCAGATCGGCTTGCCCGTGTAGCCGAGCCAGCTGCCATTGCGCACCTTGTCCGTGAACGCTTTCATTCGCTGCAATACATCTTGTACGTCGGCATCGATATCCTGGCCATCGACCACCAGCCTGGTGCCGCGCGGCGCGCGCAAGGCGGTATGCAGAACGGCCCGATGTTCGGTAAGATTGATTTTCTCGCCAATAAACATGGCTTCGCGCTGCGCTTCCACGCCGCGCTCGCGGGCCAGGTCCATCAGCAGCGCCATGGCGGTGGCGTCGACCCGGTTCTTCGAGTAATCGAGCAGCAGGCCGGCCGCATCGACCGTCATGCTGGAAAAGCGGGCGGGGTCGGCGGCGAACAGCTGGCGCAGATGCACTTCGCGCAGGCTGGCGCTATGCGCTTGCAGGGACTGGAAACTGGCGGTGGCGGTGATGGCAGGAGTAGGTGCTGGCTGGCGCATGGCGGTCGGCTTGGGTGCGTGTCTCGGTTGAAAGGAGCGCGGCGCGTTCGTGGTGGCGAACAGCGGTTCCGGCGTTGGTATGGGAATAATACATCAGAAAAACGTAATTTCACTACAGTTTGTGCAGGCGCATGGCATTTTCAGCGTTTTTTCAGCGTTTTATCCGTGCTGCAATAGATAGGCAAGCAAGACGAGTGGACGTGGCACGCTGTTGTTTTGCCTTGAAAGGTCGTGGAAAAATGGATTATTTTCGCCACTGGCCACGGCAAGAGTGCTTCTGCGCGACCATTTTGTAGTAAAATTTCACGAAATACTCATTTTTAAGGAAATCCATATGGCGCTGCATCCAGTAGTCGAATCCGTAACAGCGCGCATCATCGCGCGCAGCCGGCCATCGCGCGGCGCCTATCTGGCGCATCTGGATGCGGCCCGCATCCAGGGCGTGCAGCGCGGCGCCCTGTCGTGCACCAACCTGGCGCACGGCTTTGCCGCCTTTCCCGCCAACGACAAACTGTCGCTGAAGGAATACAAGAAGCCGTCCGTGGCCATCGTGTCCTCGTATAACGACATGCTGTCGGCGCACCAGCCCTTCGAAGGCTTCCCGCAGATCATCAAGCAAGCCGTGCGCGAAGTGGGCGCCGTCGCCCAGTTCGCCGGCGGCGTGCCCGCCATGTGCGATGGCGTGACGCAAGGCCAGCCGGGCATGGAATTGTCGCTGTTCTCGCGCGACACCATCGCCATGTCGACGGCCGTGGCGCTGTCGCACAATATGTTCGACGCGGCCCTGTACCTGGGCGTGTGCGACAAGATCGTGCCGGGCCTCTTGATCGGCGCGCTGCACTTTGGCCACTTGCCTGCCGTCTTCGTGCCGGCCGGTCCGATGACGTCGGGCTTGTCGAACCAGGAAAAAGCCAAGGTGCGCCAGCTGTATGCGCAAGGCAAGGCCACGCGCGAAGACTTGCTTGAAGGCGAGTCGAAAGCCTACCATGGCGCCGGCACCTGTACCTTCTACGGCACGGCGAACAGCAACCAGATGCTGATGGAAGTGATGGGCCTGCACTTGCCGGGCGCCGCCTTCATCACGCCGAACACGCCGCTGCGCGATGCGCTGACCAAGGCGGCGGCCCAGCGCGCCGCCGTCATCACGGCGCAAAGCGGCAGCTACTTGCCGGTCGGCCATATCGTCGACGAGAAATGTATCGTCAACGCCGTCGTGGGCTTGCTGGCCACGGGCGGTTCGACCAACCACACCCTGCACCTGGTGGCGATCGCCAAGGCGGCCGGCATCGTCATCGACTGGAACGATTTCAATGAACTGTCGGCCATCGTGCCGATGCTCACGCGCATCTACCCGAACGGCGACGCCGACGTGAACCATTTCCACGCGGCCGGCGGCACCGGTTATCTGATCCGCGAACTGCTGGACGCGGGCTTGCTGCATGAAGACGTCAACACCATCCTCGGCCACGGCTTGCGCGCGCACTGCATGGAACCGTTCCTCGGCGAAGACGGCAAGGTCTTCTGGAAAGATGCGCCGGCCGCCAGCGCCGACGAGAACGTGCTGCGCCCGGCCAGCAATCCATTCGCGCCGGACGGCGGCATGGTCCTGGTGGCGGGCAACCTGGGCCGCGCCGTGATGAAGGTCTCGGCCGTCAAGCCGCAGCACCGCACGGTGGAAGCGCCGGCGCTGGTCTTCAATTCGCAGGAAGACTTCATGGCCGCCTACAAGGCGGGATCGCTGGACCGCGACTTCGTCGCCGTGCTGCGCTTCCAGGGCCCGCGCGCCAACGGCATGCCGGAACTGCATGCGCTGACCCCGGCGCTGGCCAACCTGCAGGATGCGGGCCGCCACGTGGCGCTGGTCACCGATGGCCGCATGTCGGGCGCGTCGGGCAAGGTGCCGGCCGCCATCCACGTCTCGCCTGAAATCCTCGCCGGCGGCCCGCTGGGCCTCGTGCGCGACGGCGACATCATCCGCCTCGACGCCTTCACGGGCGTACTGGAGGCGCTGGTGCCGGCCGACGTCTGGCACGCGCGTGCGCTGGTCACGGCCGACCTGTCGCCGAACCACGTCGGCATGGGCCGCGAGCTGTTTTCCATGTTCCGTTCCACCGTCAGCGCGGCGGAAGAGGGTGCCACCACCTTCGGCCTGCCGTCGCCGATTCCCACCACCGTCGCCTTGCACGACGCCGACAATGTCGGCGATACCGTGCCGGGTTCCGATGAAGACTTTTTGGCTAGGAAATAAGAGATGACCATGACACTACTGGAAATTATGCGCACCTCGAGCGTGATCCCCGTGATTGCGATCGACGATCCTGAACACGCCGTACCGCTGGCGCGCGCGCTGGTGGCGGGCGGCATCCGCGTGCTGGAAGTGACCCTGCGCACCCGGCACGGCCTCGAAGCGATCCGCGCCATGTCGGCCGTGCCGGGCGCCATCGTCGGCGTGGGCACCTTGACCCGTCCCGAGGAATTCGTGCAGGCACGCGATGCGGGCGCCGTCTTCGGCGTTTCGCCGGGCCTGACGTCGGCCCTGGTGGCGGCGGCGAAGAGCAGCGGCCTGCCCTTGCTGCCAGGCGTGATGACGCCAGGCGAAGTGATGGCGGCGCGTGAAAACGGCTTCCAGCAGCTGAAACTGTTCCCGGCCGTGCCTGCCGGCGGCATCGGCATGCTCAACGCCATCTACGGCCCGTTGCCGGACATCACGTTCTGCCCGACGGGCGGCATCTCGCAAGAGACGGCGTCGCAGTTCCTGGCGTGCAAGAACGTCGCCTGCGTGGGCGGCTCGTGGCTGACGCCGAAAGACGCGATCGCGGCCGGCAACTGGGACCGCATCACGGAAATCGCCAAGGCTGCCAGCGGTCTTCGATTGGCTTAAGCGGTACTGGCGCGGCAGGCTTTACGCTTGCCGCGCTTTCTTCTCTTCTTCTTATGCGAGTCTTGCGCCGCCCCCTCACCATCGGCGAAACCGCCATGGCCCGCAGCGTCTTCCAGGGCGCCATCGACTACGCGCGCGTGCGCGTCGTGCGCGGCTCCTTTCTGCCGTTCGGCTTGCAGGACCAGAACACGGCCATGACGCCGCGCGGCAGCCTGCATTTCATGCCGGCCCAGTACCGCGACGACTTTTCCCGCGAAGGCAACAGCGGCAAGCTGTTCTTCATCCACGAAATGGTGCACGTGTGGCAGTACCAGCTCGGCTACGGCGTGCTGCTGCATGGCGTGCTGCTGGCGCTGCGCGGCGGCTACATCGGGCAGCGCGCCTACCGCTACGATGCGCAGGCGGGCGGCGTCCTGTCCGACTTCAACATGGAACAGCAGGGCGACATCATCGCCCATTACTTCGGCGCGCGCCAGCTGGGCATTCCCGCCTACGTGGCGAAGCTGCCGCAGCTGCAGGATATCCTGCAGGGCTTCCTGATCGACCCCGCCGACCGCCGCTTGCTGCCGCGCTGATGCCGCCGTTACTGCGCCAGGTTCGATGCCAGGCGCACGTCCGGCGCGCGCAGGCTGGCCGCCGCATCCTTGCCCAGCAATAAACGCAGGTCGGCGCCCGCGCCGATGCCGCTGCCGTCCGCCGCCTGCAGTTGCGGCATGCCGCCCAATGCCAGGGCCAGGGCGGCGGCCGCCTGCGCATGGCCGGGGCGGTAGACGATGCTGCTGGCCTGGACGCCGTACGGCCGCTGGTTGCCCAGCCGCAGCACGCTGATGCCCATGCCGCCCAGCATGCCGCGCATGCGCGCCGCCATCCCGGTTTCTCCATTGCCGTTGATGACTTCCAGCCTTGGCAGGGGCGCCGCCGGCGCCACCGGTTTTGCCGGGACCGGCACGGCCGCGTGCGCCGCCACGCGAGCGTCGCGCCAGCTCAGCGCGAAGATATTCGGCTGCAACCGCGTCAGCTGCAAACGGCTGGACGGGGCCGTTGGCGCGGGCGCCGGCGCCAGGTCGGGCGCGATGGCGTCCGCGGTGACGTCGACGGTGGCGATGCTGCGCGCCAGCGCCGCGATGGCCAGTTCCAGGTTGGCGCGCGCCGGCTGCTGGCCGTTGTCGAGCTGCAGCGACTGGCGCAGCACGGCCGCCGCCTGGGCATACTCTGCCTGCAGGTACAGCACATAGCCGAGGTTGTTGTAGGTCCTGGCTGTCGGCGCCTCTTGCGCCAGCGTCTGCAGCATGGCGCGGGCCGTTTCCAGCTGGCCCAGCTGCGCGTGCAGCACGGCGGCGCCATTGCGCGCGTCGGCCGAATCGGGTGTCAGCAGCATCGCTTCGCGATACGCCGCCATCGCCGCGCGCGGGTCGCCCAGCTCCTGCATGCGCTTGCCCAGCTTGCAGAACGCGGCGCTGCGGGCGGCGGGGCTGTCCTCGCTGCGCGCCTGGGGCGGCGCAGCGTGATTGGCCTGGCTGTGCTGGCTGGCGGGGCCGGGCAGGTGGCCGCAGGCGGGCAGCAGGCCGGCGCAGGCGAGCATGAGCATCAGGGTGGTGTGCTGTGACATGGCGGTTCTCCGGTCAGCTGCCGCTGCCCATGCTGGGCAGGAGCACGCGGTAGATTTGCAGGAAGGCTGGCCCCATCAGGACGACCAGCAGCGAAGGGAAGATGAAAAAGATCAGCGGGAACAGCAGCTTGAGGGCGATCTTCGCCGCTTCTTCCTCGGCCATCTGGCGGCGCTTGGTGCGCAGCTGGTCCGACTGCACGCGCAGCGAGGCGGCGATGCTGGTGCCGAAGCGCTCGGCCTGGATCAGCATGGCCACCAGCGCATCGACATCCTCGACGCCCGTGCGCAGGGCCAGGTTGCGCAGCGCCCGCTCCTTGGTGTTGCCGGCGCGCAGTTCCAGCATCACCAGATGCAATTCCTCGGCCAGCACGGCGCTTTTCAGGGCGATCTCGGCCGCTACCCGGGCCAGCGCCGCATCCATGGCCAGGCCCGCTTCCACGCACACCGTCATCAAATCCAGCGCGTCGGGAAAGCTTTCGAAGATATCGCGCTGGCGCCGCTTGATCATTTGCGCCAGCACAATATTGGGCAGATAGTAGCCGACGGCGGCCACGATCAGCAGCCAGAACAGCAGTGCCTTGCCCGCCATCTGGCTGCCCGAGGCGCTCAGTCCCAGGAACAGCAGCAGGGGCAGGCCGATGGCCAGCATGGTCTTGGCGGAAAAGAACAGGATGGGCGCGGACGCCTGGCGCAGGCCGGCATTCATGAAGCGCCGGCGCATCACGGAGCCTTCCCAGCCCTGGTCGGGCAGCGACAGTTTGGCCAGCGGGCCGCTCAGGCGCACCATGCGCGCCAGCCAGGGGCTGGGCGCCGAGGATGCGCCAGGCGCCGCCGCGCTCTTGCCGGTGGCGTTGTCCATGCGCTGGCGCAAGGGATCGGGGGCAAAGCTGCGCATGGCCACCAGCACGGTGCCGAAGACGGCGATGAAGAGCAGGGCGAGAAAGGCGATATGCACGGGATTCATGAGGGTTCTCCTTGCGGGCTCAGACGCGGATGCGGATGATATTGCGCATGACCAGGACGCCGCACGCCATCATCACCAGGGCGCCGGCGAGCATCTTGCGTCCGCCCGGGTCGACGAACAGCATTTCCAGGAACTGCGGATTGGTCAGGTGGATCATGGCCGCCGCGCCGAAAGGCAGCAGCGACAGGATCCAGGCCGACAGCCTGCCTTCGGCCGACAGCACGCGTACCTGACCCAGCAGCTTGATGCGTTCGCGGATGATGCGGCTGATGCTGTCGAGCAGTTCGGCCAGGTTGCCGCCCGTTTCGCGCTGGATCAGCACGGCGATGACGAAATAGCGCAAGTCCGTGCTGGGCACGCGCGTGGCCAGGTTCATCAGGGCATCCTGCATGGCGATGCCGAAATTGACCTCGTCGAAGGTGGCGCGAAATTCCACGGCCAGCGGCGCGTTCATCTCATCGCCGACCATTTTCAGGGCGGTGGGAAAGGCGTGGCCGGCGCGCAGGGCGCGCGCCATCAGATCCAGCGCATCGGGCAATTGCTGCTCGATGCGCTGCAGGCGCTTGGCCTTGGCGCGCAAGACCACCAGCAGCGGCAGCAGGGCCGCGCCGGCCACCAGCGGCAGGCGCAGCATCCACGGCAGGCCGAAGTAGCTGAGCAGTAAAAACGCGGCGCCGGCCGTGGCCAGCATCACGCCGGCGAAGCTGGCCACGCTCCAGCTCAGGCCCGACTGTTCCAGCAGGCGGTCGAGCGCATGCACGCGGGGCACGCTGAGCAGCACGCGCTGCAGGGCCGGGGTATCGCTCAGCAGGCGCTTCTTGATCATCGAGCTGCCCGTGTCGCCATGCGCGCCGGCCGACATGATGCGCAGGCGGCGCGCCACCCTTTCCGCTTCCGGGCCGCGCGAGGTGTTCCACGCCAGGTATATGCCCTCGATCAGCAGCACCACGGCGATGAAGGTGAGAATGGCGAATACGTAATAGAGATAGTCCATGATGCTCCCCTTAATGGTACTGGCGGGCGGGATCGAACAGGGTTTCCGGCAGGCTGATGCCGAAGGCGCGCAGGCGTTCCAGGAAACGCGGCCGCACGCCGCTGGCATGGAAATGCCCCTGCACCGTGCCGTCCTCGCCGATGCCCGTCTGGCGGAAGGTGAAGATTTCCTGCATGGTGATCATCTCGCCCTCCATGCCCGTGATTTCCTGGATCGACGTGACCTTGCGCTTGCCGTCCGTCAGGCGCGACACCTGCACCACCACGCTGATGGCCGAACTGATCTGCTGGCGCATGGCTTTCACGGGCAGGGCCGCGGAAGCCATGCTGATCATGTTTTCCAGCCGCGTCAGCGCGTCGCGCGGGGTGTTGGCGTGGATGGTGGCCATCGAGCCTTCGTGGCCCGTGTTCATGGCGCCCAGCATGTCGAGCGCCTCGGCGCCGCGCACCTCGCCCAGGATGATGCGGTCGGGGCGCATGCGCAGCGCGTTGCGCACCAGCGCCCGCTGCGTCACCTCGCCCTTGCCCTCGATGTTCGCGGGCCGCGTTTCCAGGCGTACCACGTGCGGCTGCTGCATCTGCAGTTCGGCCGCGTCCTCGATGGTGACGATGCGTTCGGCCGTGCTGATGAAGCCGGAAATCGCATTGAGCATGGTGGTCTTGCCGCTGCCCGTGCCGCCCGAGATCAGGATGTTGACCTTGGCCTTGCCCAGCGCCTGCAGGGTGGTGCTCATTTCCTCCGTCAGGCTGTGCTTGAGCAGCAGGTCGGCCAGGCGCAGGGGCTGGGCCGAGAAGCGCCGGATCGACATCACGGGGCCGTCGATGGCCAGCGGCGGGATGATGGCGTTCACGCGCGAACCGTCGGGCAGGCGCGCATCGACCATGGGGCTCGATTCATCGATGCGCCGGCCCACGCGCGAGACGATCTTGTCGATGATCTTCATCAAATGCGCGTCGTCGGTGAAGCAGACGTCGCTCAGCTCCAGGCGGCCATGGCGCTCGACATACACCTGGCGGTAGGTGTTGACGAGGATATCGGACACGCCGGGATCGGCCAGCAGCGGTTCGAGCGGGCCGAAGCCGAGCACCTCGTCCTGGATATCGCGGATCAGCGAGCGCCGTTCCAGCTCGTTGATCACCACGTTGTCTTCCGTGAGCACCTCGCTGACGAGGATTTTCAGCTCTTCGCGGATCTGCTCGCGCGACAGGCGCTGCATGCCCTCCAGGTCGACGCGGTCGAGCAGCGCCTGATGGGTGCGGTGCTTGAGTTGCTGGTAGCTGTGGCTCGATGCGCCCTGGTGCGCGGCATCGTCATTCAGGCTGGCGTCATCCTGGGCATAGCCCAGGCGGTCCCGCAGGGTGAGTTTTTCGGCAGTCATGGTCGGTCTCCGGTGAGTGGGGCGGTATCAGGCTCGAGGATCAGGCTGGAGCCTCAGGCGCGCGCCAGCAGCCGCGCCACCCAGCCTTGCGCGGCTGGCGGGGTCTCGCCGGCCAGGCTGGCGGCCAGTTCCTGCAAGGCGCGCGAGACGGGATTGTGCGGGGCCAGCTTGAGGATGGGCACGCCCTGGCTGACGGAAGCCGCCACCCCCTCGTAGTGGTTGGGGATGGACTTGTAGACGTGCTTGCCATACGCCGCCTCGAGGTCGGCCACGCGGATGCTGTCGCTGCTGGCATAGCGGTTCAGGATCAGGCGGATCTTGTCTTCGCGGTAGCCGAGGCCGCGGAACACGTCGAGCAGGCGCTTGCCGTCGCGCACATACGGCAAGGTTGCCTGCAGCACGGGGAAGATCAGGTCGGCCCGGTCCAGCGCGCGCACGCTGACGGGGTCGAGTCCGCGTCCCACGTCGAGCAGGATGTAGTCGTACTGGCTGCGCGCCAGGGTCAGCAGCCGGTCGATATGCTCGGCCTCGACGTCGGCCGCATGGGCGGGATCGTCGGCGGCGGCCAGCACGCTGTAGGCGGGCGTGATCTGGATCATGCTGGCCGTCAGCAGCGAGGCGTCGAGGCGCACGATCTGCTGCGACAGCTGCGACAGGGTGGCGGCCGGCTTGTGGTCCGAGACGAACAGGGCGGCGTCGCCGAACTGCAGGTTCAGGTCGAACAGCGCCACCTTGCGCTGTTCGCCGGCGGCTAGCGCGTAGCCCAGGTTGGCGGCGATGAAGGTGGCGCCGCTGCCGCCCTTGCACGAGACGAAGGCCAGCACCTGGCCCTTGCGCGTGACCTGTTTCTGCAGCTTGTCCTCGATGCGGCGCAAGGCGGCGCACAGGGCCGCGTCGTCGTCGGGCTGCAGCACTTCGCGCACGCCGGCGCGCATCGAGCGCAGCAGGAATTGCGGACTTTGCTGCGGACATTGCACGATGATGGCCAGGTTCGGATGGCGCCCGCCCAGCAGCTCGAGCCGTTCCAGCTCCGCCTCGCCCGTCTGCTCCTGCTCCAGCAGCAGCAGGTCCGGCGTGACGCCGTTGTCGAATACATCCGGTATGCTCGCCAGCAGGGTGACGCGGTCGGCCGCGCTGCGTTCGCGCAGCAAACGGGTCAGCCGCTTGAGCTGGGCTTCATTCTTCGAGACGATGACGATATTCACTTGGTACTCCCCGGTAAAAGCGTTCGGTAAAGGCGTTCAGTTGATCTGGAAGCCCAGGCTTTCGGCGTGCATGACCACCACCGAGGCTGGCACGGCGATATTCAGAAAACCGAACAGGCTGACCATCGGCGTGTAGCTGACGTTGTCGATCGAGACGCGCACGCTGTCGATGCAGCTGGCCGTACGCGTGATGTCGCCGCAGGCCGACAGGTTGTCGCCCGGGTCAGTCGGCGGCAAGGTCACCTCGGCGCCGCTCTTGTTCAGGTAGCGGATGGTGATGTTGGCGGCCGTCAGTTCCGGCGCGGCCGGCAGGGCCGTGCCGCCGAACAGGGCCAGGGTCTTGATGGCGTCGGTCTGGTCGATCCAGCGCACCACCGCTTCGCGCGCGGCGCGGCGGCTCACTTCCTGCACCGTGTTGTACAGGTACAGCATGCGGCCGAATTCGAGGATGCCGAACAGCAGGGTGAAGAACAGCAGCGCCACCAGGGCGAATTCGACGGCGGCGGCGCCGCGCTGAGGCCTGGCCGGGGGAGACGATGAAAGGCGGTGGCGCATGGCGTTCTCCTTACAGCATGTAGCGCATGGTGGTGCGCGGTGCGAGCGGCGTGGCATAGGTGCTGGCCGCGCCGATCACGAAAGGCAGGTACTGTCCCACCGACAGCGTGTAGTTGACGACTTCGACGCGGATGCCGCCCGGCGCCGTGCCGTCGGTGCAGCTGCTGTCGTTGAATGCCGCGTCCAGGCAGGTGACCGTCACGTTGGCCGTGGTGAAGTCGCTGATGCCGGCGCTGACGGCCGCGTCGGCCACCGTCTGTTTGGCGGCAGGCACGCCCTGCGAGGCGATGCCGGCCTTGGCCTTGACGGACATGTTGCGCGCCGCGTCGCGCGTGGCCTTGTTCAGCGCGTCGTAATACCAGAAGGCGCGGCCGAAGCCGAAGATGCCGGCCAGCAGGGTGACCAGCAGGGCCAGCACGATGCCGAATTCGACGGCGGCGCCGCCGCGCTGTTTGAGTGGGGAAAGGTGGATGCGCATGGCCGCCTCACTTGTAGAGTTTGATTTCGGAATTCGGCACGGGCTCGATCAGGCCCGCGAACTCGACGTCGAGGCGCTTGGTGCCGCCGCTGAAATCGGCCTTCATCGTCATGAAGAATTTGCCGATGCCCACCGCGTTCATGGTGCCGCACGAGGCCGGCCCGACGGGCGCCGTGCGGCAGTCGACCAGCACCACGTTGAGGATGCGGCGGTTGCGCTGGCCAGGATGGGCCGCCGACGGCGCCTGGAACGTGGGGCCGCTGGTCTGGTTGTACGGCGAAGGCGGCGTACTGGCAGGAAAGCCTGCGCCGGGGCTGACGGGGTAGCTGGTCGTGTCGAAGTAATTCGCCTTGGCCGTGCTGTACATGGGGTTGGCGTTTCCGTCCGCGACGCTATAGGCCGTGCCGGCCTTGGCCGGGGTGGCGCCATTGCTTTGGTAGGCGGGGCCGTACGACCACAGCACGCCGTAGCCGGCGAATTGGGCGAACGTGGCCGACGGCGCCGGGACGGCGCCGGCCGACGGCAGCTGGTAATTCGGCTTGTTGCCGGCCAGGCTGACCGGCTGCTGGCTGGGCAAGGTGCTGGCGCCCGGCTGCATCCAGCCGGTGGGCGGCGAGTTGGCGGCGGTGGCGGCGCAGGGCGAGGCGGCGCCCACGCACGGATATTCCTTGATGTTGGTGTCGGGCGGCGCCGTCGCGGGGTCGCACACGGAGGGGCCGCCGTAGTCGTCGAAGCGCGAGTTGAGCGAGGCGGCCAGCGAGGCCGTCATGCCCGTGTTCGTGTAGACCTGGCCCGAGCCGCTGCTGATGACGGCGCTGCTGCCCGTGCACATGAACGGCGCGGTGGAGGCGGCGCTGGAGTGCGAGGCGCTGCAGCTGCCGGGCGGGGCGTCGACGGGGTTGATCAGATAGGGGTCGGACGGGCCGCCCAGCGGATTGAGGCCGAACAGGTTGTAGGTGACGCCGCGGCGGAAACCGAATTCCACCAGTTCCGTCAGGCCCGTGCCGGCCGGCGCGGCCGGATACGTGTATTGCGCCGTCTTGTTGGCCGGGTCGACGGCGCACACGCCGATCGGCGTGACGTCGTTGACGAAGCGGCCCGCCACGGCCACGCCCGAGGTGCTGGTGCTGGCGATGCCGGCGATGCCCATCAGGTAGGTGGCGAAGGTCTTGCTGCCCGTGTCGACGCGGATGAAGGTCTGGCCCTGGGGGCTGGTGCGGGCGCTGGCGCCGGACGACCAGGGGCCGTCCGGGCTGGGGCCGAACTCGATGTTGGCGGCCGTGATGGTCAGCGGGGTGGAGAAATCGTAGCGGTTCTTTTGCGCGATGGCGATGGCCTTGGCCTGCGCATTGTCGATGCCGGCGGCGCTTTGATTGAGTTCCACGGCGCCTGCCAGGGCGGCGCTGTCGGCGCCGTTCTGCAGTTCCGTCTTGGCGATGTACAGGTGGCCCAGGTCCAGCACCAGGCCGCCCATGGCGAACAGCACCACCAGGGTCAGCCCCAGCACGATGGCGATCGCGCCCTGCTGCCTGTCGTGCCTGCGAAATGCGGTCTTCATGGCGGTCTCCTGGTGGCCTGGGGAAAGTGCATCGGGGGACTGGCGCCTATTGGCGTCCGCCCACGCCGATGGTGAAGACATTCGGCTGCGGTTCCGGCGCGGCGAACGATTTCTGGTAGCGCTGGTAGGCGCTGGCGCCGGCCTTGCCGTCGATGCCGCTGACCGGGTTGGCATTGCGGTAGGCGTCCGGATACATGATCTGCTGCGCCTTGAGCAGGGCCACCGATTCGCCGAAGTGGGAATCGAGCACGGGCGTGGTGGTGGCGGCGCAGCCGGCCAGCAGGCATAACAGGGCGGCGCAAGGCAGGCAATGTGCGGTTTTCATGGTGCTCTCCTAGTTGAGGTCGAAGCCGGCGGCAGGCTGGGGCGCGGCCGCTTGCGGCGGCATGGGCGCTGCCGGCGCTGCGGGGGCGGGAGCAGGAGTGGGCGCGCTGCCTTCCATTTTTCCCTGCATGAACATGTCGCCGCGCGTCGGCTGGATGTAGCCGTCGGTGGGCAGCTTGTAGTCGGGCGGCAGCGGCTTGACCAGGTGCGGCGTGATGATGAAGACCAGTTCCGAGCGGTCCGTCTGGAAGTCCGTGCTGCGGAACAGGGCGCCCAGCACGGGCACTTCGCCCAGGCCTGGCAGGGCCTTGATATTGCTGGTCACGTTGTTCTTGATCAGGCCGCCGATGGCGAAGCTCTGGCCGTCGAACAGCTGCACCGTGGTGGTGGCGCGCCGCGTCGTGAACGAGGGCAGGATGGCCGTGGCCGAGATGCCGGTGGCGGTGATGCCGATGCCGTCCTTGTTCAGGTCCGACACCTCCGGCGCCACCTTCAGGTTGATGCGCCCCCCATCGAGCACGGTGGGCGTGAATTTCACGGCCACGCCGAACTCCTTCTCTTCCAGCGTGATGGTGGGCACGCCGTTATTGTTGCTCTGGCTGACGGGGATGAAGATCTTGCCGCCGGCCAGGAAGCTGGCCTCCTGGCCGCTGATGGCCATGATGTTCGGTTCGGCCAGCACCTTGATCAGGCCATCGCGTTTTTGCGCGTCGAGGTTGAAGAAGTTGTTCTTGCTGGCCCCGCTCAAGCCGCTGGGATTGTTGCTGAGCAGGCTGGACAGCAGCGAATACGACCAGCTGCCGATGGTCTTGTTGATGCCCAGGCTGGCGCCCAGCTGATCGACCAGCACCTTCGACACTTCGGCCACCTTCACTTCCAGCATCACCTGCTGCGGCGCGGCGATCGACAGCAGGTTGATCACGCGCGGTGCGGCCGCATCGGGTGTGGCGGCGGGAGCGGCAGCGCCCGCGCCCGCGCCCGCGGCTGGCGCGGCGCCGGAGGCGGCGTTGCCGCTGCGGGCGCTGCGCTGCACATAGGCGTTCGCCAGCGACAGCGCCTGGTCGGCCTTGACGACATCGCTGACCATGCCCG
The DNA here is from genome assembly GCF_056174685.1 of Janthinobacterium sp. BHSEK. Lineage (NCBI taxonomy): Bacteria > Pseudomonadati > Pseudomonadota > Betaproteobacteria > Burkholderiales > Oxalobacteraceae > Janthinobacterium > Janthinobacterium sp. BHSEK. Next base: position 45,799 of record NZ_JBWBYV010000033.1, on the reverse strand, counting down.
ACAGGATCAGGGTGTCGCCCGCCACCGTGACGTTGATCTTCTCGTTAGGCAGCAGTTCGGCCATGCGTGCCTGCAGGCTGCTGCTGTCGATGCCGACGGCCAGGTCGATGATGGTGGCGTCATTGCTCTTGTTCCACAGGATCAGGTTGGTGGTGCCGACGGAGCGCCCCAGCAGATAGACCTCGGTCGGATTGAGCAGGATGACGTCGGCGATGCGCGGGTCGCCGACGGACATGCGGCTGGCGGCGAACGGCAGGCGCATCAGGGTCGACTTGCCCTCGGCCAGGCTCATTTGCGGCGCCATCTCGGTGCGGCCGGCGCGCGATTCGCTTTGCGGCGGCGTGGCCCTGGGCCGGACGGCGGCGCGGCTGCTTTTGGCGGCCCCGGTGTCGGCGCCAGCGGCGGTGGCGGCAGCGGCGACGGGTTCGCCGCGTGCCTGGGGCGCCAGGGCGCCGATCATGGCGAGGGCAAGCGCCAGGCTGAGTACCCGGCTTCCGCTTGCTGTGCAATATGTGCTCATGGCGTGACTCCTCTGGTGCAGGTTAGAATTGTTGGGAGCTGCGTTCCAGCCCCTTGATGACATCGACGCGCGGACCGGCCTGTGGTGCCGGCGCGGCGGCGGGACGGCGGCGTGGCAGCGGCTTGGCTTGCACTATGGCGGCGGGGGCGGCCATGGCGACCTTTTCATCGAGCAAGCTGGACTTGGTGGCGCCTTCCGTGTTGACGGGCTTGTCCTCGATCTGGTTGCGCAGCACCAGCGAGAGGGTGCCCACGCTGCGCGCCAGGTCGAGTTTTTCCGCTTGTTCCGGCGTCAGCTCCAGGGTCACCGCGTTGACCACCTTGGGCTTGGTGTCGTCGCGGTTCGATTCCTGGGCGATGGCGAGCACGAGGATGCGTTCGAGCACGATCTTGGAAATATTCGGATCGCGGTCCGGCGTCTTGCGGGCCCCTTCGCCCTGGGTGTTGACGAGGATGTCGACGAAGTTGCCGGGCAGGGCGAAGCCGGCCACGCCCACCACGTCGTTGACGCGCACGGTCATGGCGCGCTTGCCCTCGGCGACGACGGCCGACAGGCCGCCTTGCGTGCCGGGAGGCGCCAGCTTGCCTTCCATGATCGGTTCGCCGTGCTGGATGCTGGTGCGCGTGACGCGCGTTTCCAGCAGTTTCGGATCGTTGATGGCGCCCGGCGGCAGCGCGTTCGATGGCCAGTCCACCATGCGGACCATGTCGGGCGTGAGACGCGCCCCCAGGCTGATGTCGACCTGGGCCACGGCCACCTTGTTGATGTTGCCCGAGGCTTGGGCATTGATCCAGCGCGCGGCCACGATGACCGCGGCGAACGCCAGGATGACCGCAATGGCCATCATCGTCAGAGCGCGTGCGTTTCTCATTTTGCTTCCCCTTTGTGCTGGACCGCTGCCGGTCCGTTATGTGTGCTTGCAAGGTCGTCATCGCTGCCGAAATAGTTTTGCCATGCCCAGAACAGCACTTCCGGGGACAGCTGCGCCGCGTGGTCTTCATAGCGCGCCTGGTCGCAGACCTGCGCCAGGATGTCGCGCGGATAGCAGGCCAGCAAGGGCCGCTTGTAGAGGCTATGCAGGTGCAGCAGGTAGGTATAGGAGGCTTCGTCGAAATTGATGCCCAGCTGGGCGCAGGTGCTGCGGAACACGGCCAGGTAGTGGTAGGCGCTCAAGGGACCCACATGGATCTTGTAGCCGATGCGGCGCAGGAAGGAATCGTCGGCCAGCTGCTGCGGCGCCAGGTTCGACGAGAACACGACGATGACGTCGAAGGGCACGGGGAATTTGTAGCCCGTGTGCAGCGACAGGTAATCGATGTGGCGCGCCATCGGCACGATCCAGCGGTTCATCAGTTCCACGGGCGAGCAGCGCTGGCGGCCCAGGTCGTCGATGATGAAGATGCCGTTGTTGGCCTTCAGGTGCGGCGGCGCCTGGTACAGGCGGGTGCCCTGGTCGAATTGCAGGTCCAGCATGTCGAGCGTCAGCTCGCCGCCCGTCAGCACGGCGGGGCGTTCGGCGCGCACCCAGCGCGGGTCGGATGGCACGAGGCCTTTGCTTGACAGGGTGTGCAGCATGGGGTCGAGGAAGGGCAGCACTTCGCCGTCGACCATCACGGCATGGGGCAGGGCGATGGCGCCGCTGAGCAGGCCGTTCAGGCGCTCGGCCAGGTAGCTCTTGCCGCTGCCGGCGGGGCCGTGGAAGAACAGGGCGCGCCCGGAATTCATGGCCGCGCCCAGCTGGTCGAGCACGGCCGAACTGGCCACCACGTCGCGGAATTCGCGCTGCACGTCGTCGCGGGTGACGTGCATGTCGGCCACGCTTTGCGCCAGCACCTGGTTGCTGTAGTCGGCCAGGGTGACGGGGGCGGGACCGCTGTAGGCGTTGCGGCGCATGTACTCGGCGGCGCGCAGGCGGCCCTGGTCGCCCAGCATGTAATACAGGTCGGCGTCGGTGCCGCTGCCGCCGTTGCGGCGCGCTTCGCACAGTTTTTCGGCGCGCATGAAGGTGAGCAGCGGTTCGAGCACGCCGGCGCCCAGTTTCACGTGCGTCGACAGGGCGGGCAGGCCGATCTGGCCGCGCAGGAAGAGGATCTTGACCAGCAGTTCGACCAGGAACAGGAAGGGCAATCCCGTTTCCTCGACCGTGCGTGGCGCGCGCTTGGCCGCCGGTTCGACGCCGCCGCCGTCGCTGCGTTCTGGATAGGTGTCAGGCATGATAGGTACTCCTCGCTCGGGTGGCTGGGTATCAGAAGATGAAGGGCAGCAGGCGGTACTTCACCTGGCGCATGTAGACGCGATAGCGCACGTCGGCGGACAGGAAGCGTTCTTCGCGCAGCAAACGCGCCACCATCATGGTTATCGTCGCGACATAGGTGACGGTGTTGGCGGCCGAGGTATTGGCCAGCAGGTAGCCGCTCAGGGAAATCAGGTAGCTGGCGTACAGCGGATGGCGTATCACGCGGTAGACGCCGCCCGTCTTGATCTCGCGCTGCGCCGCCACCAGGCCGAAGCTGCGGTTCAGCGACAGCAGGCCGGCGATCTGCAGCAGGCTGCCGACGGCCAGCAGGTAGCGGGCGCCGGGCCAGATGGCCATGTCGGCGGGGGACAGGAGGAAGGGCGCGAAGGTGGCGCCGATGGCCAGCAGCCAGTCGCCCGCATCGGTGGAGACGCTGACGGGGGCCGAACGCACGATGAAGAACAGGGCGGCCAGGGTTTCGGCGGCGCAGAACAGCAGATAGCTCCAGTCGCCGCTGTGCAGGAATCCCACCACGTGGGCGCTGGCGAAGAACGCCCACAGGCCGGCCATGGTGATGCTGGTAAACAGGCTGGCGCCGCGGGAGTGGCAGAGGGTGGCGAGGGTGTCCATGGTCGTGTCCTTGGGTGGCGGGCAGGCGGCGCGTTTCAGCGCAGACTCCACAGGTGGGTGTAATGCAGGAACACCTGCAAGCCGGTGCCGCTGGCGATGGCGAAGGCGTAGGCCAGCTTGCCGGTGGCCGGCGGCGGCTCGGCGATCGTGGCGGCGCCGCCGGCAAGGCTGTGCAGCAGCGCGCCCAGCATCATGTGGTACGTGTTTTTCAGCACCTGGCGCAGGCGCTGGCCGGCCAGCGCGGCGGCCAGGGCCAGTACGCCGCCGCACAGGAAGGTCAGCAGGGCCGCTTCGAGCACGGCGTCGGGACCGAGGAAGGCGCCGCACATGGCCATCAGCTTGACGTCGCCGGCGCCCAGGGCGCGCAGCAGGTACATGGGCAGCAGCAGGGCCAGTCCGGCGGCGGCGCCGGCCAGGGCTTGCAGCAGTCCCAGGCCGCCGAAGGAGGCGTCGAACAGGCCGCTACCTGGCGGCACGAAGCTGTTCAGGATCAAGCCCGCCAGCGTGCCCCACAGCACCAGCCGGTTCGGGATGCGGCGCGTGCGCAGGTCGTGCCACAGGGCGCTAGCGAGCAGGGTGGCCAGCACGGCCAGGCACAGCAGCATGGGCAGGTGGGCGTTCATGACGTCAGTCCTTCCTTGCCCATGCAGGGCGCCGTGGCCACGTGCATGGCCGGCGCCGCGGCCTGGCTGCCCAGCAGCCGTCCCACCAGGCGCCATACCAGCGCCGCGCCGGCCGCGCCCACATAGCCGTCGAGCGCATAGTGCCAGCCCAGGTGGATGGAGCCGAGCAGGATCAGCACGGCGAAGGCGGACAGGGCGATCCCTGCGGCGCGGCTGACCTTCCAGCCCATGATGGCCATCAGCACGGCCGTGGCCACATGCATGCTGGGCATGGCGGAGATACCCAGTTCGCCGTTCGCGCCCTTGCTTTGATAGCCTTGCCACAGCATGTCCTGCACCTGCAGGGCCCAGACGGGGACGTGCTGGTTGGCGTCATGCAGGTAGGCCATCAGCGGCGCATACGGATCGTTGGCGTGCAGGTGGCCGTAGTAGCAGGGGCCGACCGAGGCAAACAGCACGGCCAGGATGCTGCCGAGGACGATCCAGGTCAGCGCAAAGCTGAGCAGGAACTGCATGCGCAGCAGCGGGCGGCGCGTGTCGAGGATCAGCCAGTACAGGATGGCGTAGAACAGGAAGAACCAGAAGTGGTAGCTAAAGTTGAGCAAGCCCGTGACGAGCGGATGGCCCAGCAGCGGTTGCAGCCTTTCCCAAGGGGCCATGCCGCCATGCAGCGCGACGTCCCAGGCGGACAGGGTGGCATCCCAGGTGTAGGGATGCAGGCGCGGGATGGCGCCCTTGAAGACGGTGAAGCTGGAGGCGAAGACGGGGATCAGCAGCATGGCCGGCAGCGCGTGCAGCAGGCGCTCGTTGTTCAGGTAGCGGCGCAGATCGTGGTACAGATAGTGGCACAGGCGGTGCGGGCGTTTCATCACCATGACGTGGATGGTGTAGCCGCACAGGATGAAGACGGGACCCGTGAGGATGGCCACGAGGAAGCCGGCCAGCACGTTGAGGATCTCCGATGCGCTGGGCAGGCCGCCGGCCAGCAAGGTCGCGGCGGCGGCGTACAGCAGCACGATCAGCAGCAGGGCGCGGTGGGTGCGCAGCGAGGCGCGCAGGGCGTTCATGACAGAGCCAGGACCACTTGGTCCTTGACGTAGACAAACAGCAGCTTGACCTGGTCGCCCAGCACGGTGATCGTGACCACCAGCACTGCCGCGATCAGGCCCGCCAGCAACGCGTATTCGATCGCTGTGACGGCGGACTCGTCGGATAAACGGCTGAAGAGAGATTTCACGATGGGCCTCGCTAGGCGGTATCAAGGTGGGCGTGCCGGGAATATGGGGAAGCGTAGTCCGGGCTGGCGCTGGGCCGGCCCGGACCGCACCGCATCAGCCATTGGCGGTGGTGAGTTTGGTGCCGATGGTGCTGAAGGTTTTTTTCAGCTGCGTGCCGACGATGGTGATGGCGGCGATGATCACCACGGCGATCAGGGCGGCGATCAGGCCATATTCGATTGCGGTGACGCCATCTTCTTCGCGGATAAAGTTTTTGATGAGGTTCATGACAACTCCTGGTGGTGGTTAAGGTACAACGGTGGATAAAACGACATGACAACTGTGCTGCTGCTGTGCGCTGGCGTCATGGGCTTTCGCCCAGTGCCAGCAATCCGATGATGCAGACTACCGCCATGAGGGCCGCCACCAGGGCATAGCGGTAGAACGCAGCCTTCTCCTTGCCCTGTAGATAGGTGATCAGGGCAGTCGGAAGAAACTTGTCAAGGCGCATGCTGTGCTCCGTGTCGTGGTGGGCCGCTGCGGTAATCTGCACTCCGGTAACACCACTATAGAATTTGCCAGCTTGATCTACATCAGAAGAACATCCTTTTATTGCAAGGAGGAACTGCTTGTTTTTTTCGTGACAATTGTCATGGTCGAGTCTGGCGCGCAGGCGCAGGCGCAGGGGCGCAGGCCGCGCCGCTGGCTGGCAAGGGGGCGAGGAGGGAAGGCGCGGCCGTGCGGCGGCCGTGCAGGAGGACAGTGGCGTCAGGCGCCGGGCGGCAATTGGCCCAGCTGGTGCTTGGTGGCGTAGGCGTACAGTTCCAGGCGGTTGTACACGCCCAGCTTGCGGTAGATCGACGTCAGGTGATTGCGCAAGGTGTGTTCGGAAATGAACAGCTGGTCCGCCAGCAGCTTGGCCGGCGTGCCGCTGCCGTGCACCAGCGCGGCGATGATCTTTCTTTCCTTGAGGGTCAGGCTGGCGATGGCGATGGCTTGCGCCGAGCCGCCGCCGGGCTGGGTCAGTTGCGTCAGCATGCGTCCCAGCATCGCGTGTTCCAGCCACAGCTCGCCCTGGTACACTTTTTCGATGGCCTTCAGGACCATTTCCGCGGGCGCATCCTTGCTGACGATGCCGCGCGCGCCTTTCAGTACCGTCTGGTCCAGGATGGCCTGGTCGTGGCTGGCCGTCAGCACCAGCACGCGCGTGCCGCCGCACTGCGCCAGCGCGGGCAGGATGGCCAGCGAGCTGATGCCGCCCAGGTCCAGGTCCAGCACGATCACATCCGGTTGCAGCGCCTTCGCCTGCTCCAGCGCCTCGGCGCTGTCGGAGGCCGTGGCGACCACGCGCATGCCCGAGTGCTCGCCGCCGATCAGCCGCTCCAGGCCCCACAGCATGGTCTTGTGATCGTCCACCAGCATGACGCTGATGACATGGCTGGCCGGTGGCACGTGGCGTAAGTCGTTCATATGGGGATCTCGATCTGTACGGAGGTGTTGCCCAGCATGCCATGCGTGACGCGGGCCGTGCCGCCCAGGGCGGCGGCGCGCTCGGCCAGCGAGTCGGGCAGGAAATCGGGGACGTGCGCGGCGGCGCATTCGTTGTCGATGCTGATGTGCAGCGCACCCTGCACGCAGGTCAGCTTGACGGCGCCGTGGCGCGCCGACGTATGCTTGCGGATATTGCTCATGCCTTCGTTGACGATCTGGAACACCTCGGCCGCCAGGCGGTCGTTGATGTGCAGGTCGCCTTCGATATGCAGGGCGATGTCGATGCCATAGAATTCGCGGATCTGCGTGGCCTGGCGGCGCAGCGCGACCAGCAGTTCCGGCTCGCTTTGCACCTGGCCGTTCTTGAACGTGCGCGCGTAGCTGCGCAGGTCGGCGATCACCTGGCCCGACATGATGATCAGTTTTTCCAGTTCGGGCAGCAGCGGGTTGCCCGGCGAGGCTTCGTTGCGCAGGGCGGCCAGGCCGTGGCGCAAGCCGATGTACGGCTGCACGGCCGTGTCGTGCAGGTCGCGCGCGATCTTTTCGCGCTCGCGCGAGGCCGCCTGCGACGCCAGGCGGTCGAGCAGGTCGATGTTTTCAATGACGGGAAACGCCTGCGCGCCGATATGGCTGAGAAACAGGGCATCCGTCTTGCTCATGCTGGTGGCGGACACGATAAAGATGCGGCCTTTGCCATTGCGCAGGGGCAGCGGCGCGCTGATGAAGGCGTGCGCTTCGAGCAGCTCGGCCAGGCGGGCGCCCGCCGCGTCGTCGTGCCGCAGCCAGCGCCCGCTGTCGGGATCGAGCATGCGCGCGCCGCCCGTCCACGGCAGCCAGCGGCCGGCGGGCTGGTTGTACAGGGCGATTTTATCGTGCGGGAAAGCGAGCAGGGGGCTGGCCGCGTCGTCGCTGAGCAGCGAACTGGTATGCACGACGGTCGTGCCCGTTTGAATCACGCTGCGCAGCGACCAGACCCGCGTGCCCTTGTCCTGCATGATCAGCAGGCAACTGCGGCCGTTGAAATAACTGCGGGTTTTTTCCAGCACCGAGGTGATGGTCTGGTCGACGCCGAAGCGCGGATTGGACAACTGGCTGACATCGCGCAGCAGCGCCAGGTGGCTGCGCTGGGTGATGGCCGAGCCGCCCCAATAGGCGATCATGTAGCCGAGCGCCAGCAGGAAGGTGGTGCGCAGCAGCAGGCGCGACAGTTCCGCCCCCGTTTCGCCGAACAGGGCGGTGGCGGCGAACAGGCCGGCCGAGGCCAGGGTCACGCGCGCGCCTTCCTCGAAGCCCCGCTGGAACGACGAGGTCAGGATGGCAAAGAAAAAAAACAGGAAGAATAAATTATTGTGGCTGCTGGTGGAAAACACGATCAGCGCATACCAGGCCACGTCGAGCCAGTACAGCAAGATGTCCTGGGGCAGGCTGAAGCCCAGCACGGCCAGCACGTAGAGCAGCAGGCTGTGCATGGTGTAGGCGGAAAAGATCAGCCAGGTGATCTTGCTCAGCTTGCCGGCGCTTTCGGGATCGATGAACAGGGTCAGCAAGGTGGCGCTCGACAGCAGCAGGCGCATGCCGTTGACCATGGTCGTATCCATGCCGGCACCCGGCAAGCCGGATCTGAGGGGAGGATCGAGATTCACAAGCGCTCCTGGCCATGTGCCGCATGGGGGCGCCATGCGCAGGGATAGATACCACAGATAAATTCTTGTTATTGTTGCTGCAATCAATAACGAGTCTACCCACCTGCCGTAAAGATGTCTACTGGAATCCTTTGCCCTGCGTTGCTTTTTTTATAGCGGCTGCACCATCACGCGGTTGCGCCCGGCGCCCTTGGCCAGGTACAGGGCGCGGTCGGCGGCGCCGATCAGGGCGGAGATGGTCGGCTGCTGCTGCGGGTGCTGGGTGGCGATGCCGATGCTGACCGTGATGTGCTTGGCGTCATTGACCGTCTTGGCATGCGGAATGCGCAGCCCGGCCACGTGCTCGCGGATCGACTCGGCCATGCGCAGCGCCTGCGCCGCGTCCGTGTCGGGCAGGATGGCGGCAAATTCCTCGCCGCCATAGCGCGCCAGCAGGTCGGTGGGACGCTGCAGCATGGCAGCCAGTTCGGCCGCCACGCGGATCAGGCAGCCGTCACCCTGCTGGTGGCCGTAATGGTCGTTGTAATCCTTGAAATGGTCGATGTCGATCATCAGCAGCGACAGGGGGCTGCTCGTGCGCATGGCGCGCCGCGTTTCCTTTTCGATCGCCACGTCGAAGTGGCGGCGGTTGGCGATGCCCGTCAAGCCGTCGGAAAAAGTTTGCGAACGCAACACCATGGTTTGTTCGCGCAGCAGCTTTTCGCGGCCTACGGCGATGGTGACGTCATTGATCTGGATCAGGCAGTGGCGCGGCGAACCGGGCAAATTGATCGGCGTGACGGCGATCGCCTGCTGCATGCGCTCCTCGCCGTCGTTGCCGCCTGCGGCCGCGCCATGCGTGTACAGGGCAAACGGCGCCTTGTGCAGGGTTTGCGACAGCAGCGACTGGAAATTGTCGCGCAGGGCCTGGGTGATGGCCGAATCGATGCGTTTGTGGCGCAGTTCCGGAAAGACGGCGAAGAAATCCTGGCCCAGCACGGCGTCGGCCTGGCGGGCCGAGTGGCGCGCCATCCATTGGTTCCACAGCACGATGCGGTGCTGCTCGTCGAGCACGATGGCGCCCAGGTTCACGGCACCGAGTATGCTCTCGAGCAGGGCGAGTCGGTGTAAGGCATCCGGCATGATCGTCACGCCTGTCCCAGGACCTTGGCCAGATAGTGGCTGACCTGCTGTTTCAGGTCGTGCAAGGCGGACAGGTCGAGCACGAACGCCACATAGCCGTGGATCTGGTGCTTGGACAGCACGAAGTCGATATGCAGCATCAGCACGACGGCGTCGTCATCCTGGCCGCCGAACGAGGACAGGATTTCCGCGCTGGTGCCCACGTGGTACAGGGGCAGCGAGCCATGCAGTTCGCTGTCGAACAGGTTGGCCAAAGTCCCCACGCAGGAATTGAGGATGATGTTGCCGATCTCGCTCATCGCCTCCTGTTCCATCTCCGTCAGTTCCTGCAGCGGCATGGCGTCGCCCACCATCAGGCGCACGATTTCCAGGCTCTTGTCTTCCGGGAACATCAGGATGGCTTCCGTGGCGAAAGCGCCATCGTAATGCTGGCTGACGCCGCAGATGCGTTCGCCATCCTTCTTGCTACCGAGCAAGGCGGCCGCGTCGGCACGGTTCAGGAACGTGATCGACGGCACCGACATGGTGACTTCTTCATTGACGATCTCGCTCATCGCGGCCGCCGCATGGCCCACCCCGATGTTGAATATCTCCACGAGGGCATCGTTTTCCAGTTCGGAGAGATTGACCATGCTCACAGTCCCAGTGACTCGATCAGCTGGTGGATGCGGGTTTCCGTGATCGGTTTTTCCATGAAACCGACTTGCATTTCGCTGGCACGGTTGCGGATGGCGTTTTGCACGTTCGCCGTGACGAGAACGATGTGCGTTTGCGGGCACAGCACGCGCAATTGTTCCGCCGCCGCCACGCCGCCCATGCCGGGCATATTGACATCCAGTAATATCAGCACAGGGCTGACTGTCTTGACTTTTTCCAGGGCTTCCTCACCCGTCGCCGCCTCAATCACTTGCCAGTCGGCATGTTTGCTGAGGATGAACTGATGCGACATCAAACGTGAAACCCGGCTGTCATCGACAACAAGTACCTGTTTACTGTGATTCATTGGCTATTCCTGAAACGTCATATCGGTCAATCGTGCCATTTTCGCATATTTTAGAGGGCATAGAGAGTAATTGGCTGGGGAGTTGCCCTGGGGCAAAGCTTTTTCGGCTGCCTGTTGTATTCCATCGCATGGCCCGTCATCATGGCCGGCTGGCCGGGCTGGCAATCCGTTAAAATAGCGGGATTCCTCACTTTAGCCCTTTTTTGCCATGACCCAAGACGAATTGAAGCAAGCCGTAGCCCGCGCCGCCATAGCCTATGTGGTGGACGGTGAAATCATCGGTGTCGGCACCGGTTCCACCGCCAACTTTTTCATCGATGAACTGGCCAAGATCAAGGACCGCATCAAGGGGACGGTCGCGTCGTCCGAAGCGACGGCAGCGCGTCTGGCAGGCCATGGGATTCCCGTCTTCGACCTGAACGACGTCGAGGCGATCGCCGTCTACATCGACGGCGCCGACGAGATCACGGCCAGCGGCGCCATGATCAAGGGCGGCGGCGCGGCATTGACGCGCGAGAAGATTGTTGCTTCCGTAGCGAAACAGTTCGTCTGCATCGCCGACGGCTCCAAGCTGGTGGAAACCCTGGGCGCCTTCCCGCTGCCGGTGGAAGTGGTGCCGATGGCGCGCGCCGCCGTCTCGCGCCAGCTGGCCGCGCTGGGCGGCACGCCCCGCTTGCGCCTGAAGGCCGGCAGCACGGAAGCATTCATCACGGATAATGGCGGCGAGATCATCGACGTGCTGGGCTTGCAGATTGCCGACCCGGTGGCGCTGGAGCAGCAGATCAATCAGATCGTCGGCGTCATCGCCGTCGGCCTGTTCGCCGTGCGCGGCGCGAATGTCTGCCTGCTGGGCATGCCGGAAGGCGTGCGTACGCTGGCCTACTAAGACGATAGCCGGCGTTCGCCGGCGTTTGCATCTGACCTACACGGCGGCCCCTTGCGGGCCGCTTGTCATGTGCGCCTGGCGGTACACGGCCACGGTGCGCAGCAAGCCGCCGAGGAAGATGCCGCTGAAGCAGCCATAGGCGAGGCAGACGGGCAGCATGAAGCCGCTCGCATGGGCATAGGCCGGTGCGATGGCCAGGGTCACGGCCACCGCATATTTCAGGCAGAAAATACTCATCATCAGGATCAACGGCACCCAGCTGCCGGGACGCTGCACGCTGCTCCGCGCGGGAATGGCCACGATGGCGTCTGTCTTGGTCAACGACCATGCCAGCGCCGCGCCGGCCAGTGCGCCGGCGCCCCAGGCGAACGGCGCTACGCCGGCCAAACCGAAGCTGCCATGCACGCCGCTCAAGGACAGGGTCAGCATGACCAGGGGAATGATGCACAGCTTGCGCAAGCTCACTTCGCGCGCGCGGCTGGCCAGCACGCCCCGGTAGACGAGCAAGCCCAGGATGGCCCAGACGTAGAGGGGAGTGTGGCTGAAGATGTGCTGCAACATGGTGTCCGCCTTTGGAGTGAGGTTGTCGATGGACGTACTGTGCCAGCGGGCGGCAGGGGCGGCGAGCGGGGTGCGACGAAACGGGAAAGGTCAGCCGTGAAACAGCGTCAGGCGGCGTGAAACGGGGAGGGATGAAACAGCCCGCGGCGCAGCGGCCACGGGCGGGAATGCTGAAAAACTTATTCCGTTGGCGGCACGTAGCCCATGGCGGCATCGGCGCCATCGCCGAAGAAATGCTTTTCCATCTGCGTGGCCAGGTATTTGCGGGCGCGCGCGTCGGCCAGGTTCAAACGGTTTTCATTGACCAGCATGGTCTGGTGCTTGAGCCAGGCGGCCCACGCTTCTTTCGACACCGATTCGTAAATCTTCTTGCCCAGTTCGCCCGGGTACGGCGGGAAGTCCAGTCCTTCGGCTTCCTTGTTGAGTTTGATGCAGTGGATCGTGCGGGCCATCTGTGCTCCTGAATCAGTGTAGAGATAAAGCGTGATTATAAGGCACTTTGCGCCTGCCCTCGCGGGGCCGTCGCGACCGGGCCACGCGCCGTTTGCCGGGCGCTTGCGCTGGATCAAATTTGATCTGCGCCGCCCTAGCTAGTAAGATGCCTTATCGCGCCAGCCGCTGGCGGGCCTCGTCCAAGCAAGTAGTAACAATTAACCAATATGGAATCCCTATGACCTCAGTGAAAGTCCATGGCATCGACGTCAGCAATACAGGCAGCTTTGCGCTGTTTGGCGGCATCAATGTGCTCGAATCGCGCGATCTCGCCATGCGCGCCTGCGAAGAATATGTGCGCGTGACGCAAAAACTGGGCATTCCCTATGTGTTCAAGGCCAGTTTCGACAAGGCCAACCGTTCCTCGATCCATTCCTATCGCGGCCCTGGCCTGGAAGAAGGCATGCGCATCTTCCAGGACGTCAAGGCGGCGTTCGGCGTGCCCGTGATTACCGACGTGCATGAGCCATGGCAGGCGCAGCAGGTGGCCGAAGTGGTGGACGTGCTGCAATTGCCCGCCTTCCTGGCGCGCCAGACGGACCTCGTCGTGGCCCTGGCGAAAACGGGTAAAGTGATCAACATCAAGAAGCCGCAATTCCTCAGCCCTGGCCAGATGGCCAATATCGTCGAGAAATTCAAGGAAGCGGGCAACGACCAGCTGATCCTGTGCGACCGCGGCACTTGCCTCGGCTATGACAACCTGGTGGTCGACATGCTGGGTTTTGGCGTCATGAAAAAGACCTGCGACGACTTGCCCATCATCTTCGACGTCACGCACGCCCTGCAGCAGCGCGATCCCGGCGGCGCCGCTTCGGGCGGCCGCCGCCAGCAAGTGGCGGACCTGGCCCGCGCCGGTTTGGCCGTCGGCATCGCCGGCCTGTTCCTGGAAGCCCATCCTGATCCCGACAACGCCCGCTGCGACGGCCCCAGCGCCTTGCCGCTGGACCAGCTGGAACCGTTCCTGGCGCAATTGAAGGCGCTCGACGACCTGGTGAAATCGTTTGCCCCGCTGAACATCAAGTAAGGATGTTTCAGTAAAGAAAAAGCCCGGCATGCCGGGCTTTTTCACGTGTTACAGGGTTTTAATTAAGACTTGCGATTTGCGTTGCCAGTTATACATATGCTGGCGGTCCTTCGGCAGATCGTCGACGGTGGCCGGCACGAAACCGCGTTTCTTGAACCAGTGCGAGGTGCGCGTGGTCAGCACGAACAGTTTGTTCAGGCCGGCGGCGCGCGCGCGGTTTTCCATGTGTTTCAGGATGCGTTCGCCGTCGCCCTGGGCTTGCACTTCCGGGTTCACCGTCAGGCATGCCATTTCCGCCATCTTTTGCGCGGGGAACGGGTACAGGGCGGCGCAGCCGAAGATGACGCCGTCATGCTCGATGACGGAGAAGTAATCGATTTCGCGTTCGATCAGCTCGCGGCCCCGCTTCACCAAAGTGCCGTCCGCTTCCAGCGGTTCGATCAGTTTGATGATGCCGCCCACGTCTTCGATGGTGGCCTGGCGCAGGCTTTCCAGGTTTTCATGGCTGATCATGGTGCCCACGCCATCATGGGTAAACAATTCCAGCAGGGCCGAACCGTCCATCGAGAAGGGCACGATGTGCGAGCGCTCGACGCCGTTGTGACATGCCTTGACGCAATGTTTCAGGTAGAACGCCGTGGCGTCGGGCAGGAAACCGGCCATCAGCACGGCTTCGGCCTGGTGCGACGACAGTTCGCGGATTTCCACGCCCGTGGCGTCTTCCATCATCGGCGTCTCGGTAATAAAGATCAGCTTGTCCGCGTGCAGGGCGATGGCGGCGCTGCACGCCACGTCTTCCATGGTGAGATTAAACGCTTCGCCGGTGGGCGAGAAGCCCAGCGGCGAGAGCAGCACCAGGCCGTCCGAACCGAGGATGGAGTGGATGGTTTCGGCGTCGACCTTGCGCGTGATGCCCGTCAGTTCCAGGTCCACGCCGTCGATCACGCCCAGCGGGCGCGCCGTGATGAAGTTGCCGGAAATGATACGGATGGCCGCATGCGACATGGGCGTGTTCGGCAAGCCCTGGCTGAACGCGGCCTCGATATCGAGGCGCAGTTCGCCGGCCGCTTCCTTTGCGCATTCCAGCGCGGCGATGTCGGTGATGCGCACGCCGTTGTGGAAGCGGCCTTCGACATTACGCAAGGCCAGTTGTTCCGCCACCTGCGGCCGCGAGCCGTAGACGACGGTGACATTGATGTCCAGCGCATGCAGCAGGGACAAATCATGGGCCAGCACCTGCAGCGCCCCGGCGCTGACGAGTTCACCGGGGAAGGCGACCACGAAGGTCTTGCCGCGAAAGGCGTGGATGTAGGGCGCGACGGAGCGCAGCCATTGGACGAATTGGGTAGGGTTTTCCATTAAGCGCATTATAATTCGCTGCGCGATGTGCGCGCTTAAAATACCTGTAAAAAACAATGTCTTCAGCCAGCAATAAGTCTTCCCCTCCTTCCACCGTTGCAAATGTGCCCGCCAGCGGGGGTGTTGCCACGCCTGCCGCCGCTCCCGCGCAGGGCCGATCACGCCCGCCCGTGAGCCAGCAAAGGCCGCAAGCGCCGCGCACGGAGCAGCAGAAAGAGCAACAGCGACAGCAACAGCAGCAGCGCGCGCCGCGCGAGGGGCAGGAAAGCCGCGACGCGGCCCGCGCCGCGCGCGAGGCGGAAAAGGCTTTCCGCAATCCGCTGCCACCGATTACGTATCCGGAAGACTTGCCCGTCTCGGGCCGGCGCGAAGAAATCGCCAAGGCCCTGATGGAAAACCAGGTCATCATCGTCTCGGGCGAGACGGGTTCCGGCAAGACGACGCAGTTGCCGAAGATTTGCCTGGAACTGGGACGGGGACAGAAGGGCATGATCGGCCACACGCAGCCGCGCCGGATCGCCGCCTCGTCGACGGCCAAGCGCATCGCGCAGGAGCTGGGCACGCCACTGGGCGAAACCGTGGGTTTCAAGGTGCGCTTTACCGACACCCTGAGCCGTGGCGCGTCCGTCAAGCTGATGACGGACGGTATCTTGCTGGCCGAGACGCAGACCGATCCGTTGTTGAAAAACTACGACACCATCATCATCGATGAAGCGCACGAACGCAGCCTGAACATCGATTTCCTGCTCGGCTATCTGAAACAGCTGCTGCCGCGCCGGCCCGACCTGAAGATCATCATCACTTCGGCCACCATCGATGCCGAGCGCTTCTCGCGCCATTTCGGCACGCCGGAAAAACCGGCGCCCGTGATCGAAGTATCGGGCCGTCTGTACCAGGTGGAAGTGCGCTACCGTCCCGTGGAACGCGAGCAGGTGGCCATGCCGGGTGCCGCCAATACTGACAAGCCGGGCCAGCGCACGGCCGCCGCGCGCGAAAAGCGCGACTTGATGGATGCCGTCGTCGATGGCGTGGAAGAGCTGTGCCGCATCGGCTCGGGCGACGTGCTGGTGTTCTTGCCGGGCGAGCGCGAAATCCGCGACTGCGCCGAGGCGCTGCGCAAGCACCATCCGCCGCACGTGGAGATCTTGCCCCTGTTCGCCCGCCTGTCGGCCGAAGAGCAGGAACGCGTCTTCAAGACCAGCAATGCGCGCCGCATCGTGCTGGCCACCAACGTGGCGGAAACCTCGCTGACGGTGCCCGGCATCCGCTACGTGGTCGATGCTGGCCTGGCGCGCGTGAAACGTTACAGTTACCGGAACAAGGTGGAGCAGCTGCAGGTCGAGCCGATCGCCCAGTCGGCCGCCAACCAGCGCGCCGGCCGTTGCGGCCGCGTCGCCGACGGCGTCTGCATCCGCCTGTACGAAGAGCAGGATTATCTGCTGCGGCCCAAGTTCACGGAGCCGGAAATCCTGCGCTCCTCGCTGGCCGCCGTCATCCTGCGCATGAAGTCCCTGCACCTGACGGACGTGGAAACCTTCCCCTTCATCGAGCCGCCGCTGGCGCGCGCCATCGCCGACGGCTACCAGCTGCTGCAGGAACTCGGCGCCGTCGATGAAGTCAATAAACTGACGCCGTTGGGCAACAAGCTGGCCAAGCTGCCGCTGGACCCGCGCGTGGGCCGCATGATCCTGGCCGCGCTCGATAACGCCTGTCTGACGGAAGTACTGATCGTCGCCTCCGCGTTGTCCGTGCAGGACCCGCGCGACCGCCCGATGGAGCACCAGCAGGCGGCCGACGAAGCGCACAAGAAGTTTGCCGATGAAAAGTCGGAATTTTTCAGCTACCTGAAGATCTGGCGCTGGTTCGAGTCCGCCATCGAGCACAAGAAAACCAACCGCCAGCTGCAGGACAATTGCCGCACGAATTTCCTGTCGCAGATGCGCTTGCGCGAATGGCGCGACGTGCACTCGCAGCTGCTGACCATCGTCAAGGAACAGGGCTGGCGCCTGAACGAAGCGCCCGCCACCTACGACAACTTGCACATGGCCTTGCTGACCGGTTTGCTGGGCAATATCGGCTTCAAGGGCGAGGACGAGCCGGGCGCCGGCTATCTGGGCGCACGCGGCATCAAGTTCCATATCTGGCCCGGCTCCTCGCTGCTGAAAAAGCCGGGCAAGTGGATCATGGCGGCCGAGCTGGTCGACACGACGCGGCTGTACGCGCGCTGCGTGGCGCAGATCCAGCCCGAGTGGCTGGAAAAAGTGGGCGAGCACCTGCTGAAGAAATCGTGGGGCGAGCCGCGCTGGGAAAAACGTTCGGCGCAGGTGACGGCGTCGGAACGGGCGACCTTGTACGGCCTGGTGGTGTACAGCCAGCGCCGCATCAACTACGGCAATTTCAACTTGCCGGAAGCGCGAGAGATCTTCATCCGCGATGCCCTCGTCGGGGGCGACTTCGACACGCGCGCGCCGTTCTTTGCGCACAACCACAAACTGATCAAGGAT
The DNA here is from genome assembly GCF_056174685.1 of Janthinobacterium sp. BHSEK. Lineage (NCBI taxonomy): Bacteria > Pseudomonadati > Pseudomonadota > Betaproteobacteria > Burkholderiales > Oxalobacteraceae > Janthinobacterium > Janthinobacterium sp. BHSEK. The sequence goes on along the minus strand of NZ_JBWBYV010000033.1, from coordinate 28,488 downwards.
ATCGAAAACCTCGAGCACAAATCGCGCCGCCTGGACGTGCTGGTCGACGATGAATTGATCGCCGCCTTCTACGACAAGCTGCTGCCGGCGGACGTGTGCAATGGCGCCGGTTTCGAGAAATGGCACAAGGACGCCACGCGCGAAAACCCGAAGCTGCTGTATTTGAACCGCGAAGAGCTGATGCGCCACGAGGCGGCCGGCGTGACGACGGACCTGTTCCCGAAAACCATGTCCGTGACGGGCCTGGAAATGGGACTCACGTATCACTTCGAGCCAGGCAGCGTGCGCGATGGCGTGACCTTGAGCGTGCCCCTGTATGCCTTGAACCAGTTGCCGCGCGAGCGCTGCGAATGGCTGGTGCCGGGCATGCTGAAGGAAAAGGTGCATCTGCTGCTCAAATCCTTGCCGCAAAAGCTGCGCCGCCACTGCGTGCCGCTGCCCGATTATGCGGCGAAATTCTGCGAGCGCGTGCATGAGGCGGGCGTGTTCGGCCGGGGCGACCTGATCGATGCCATCATCCTCGATATCCGCACGCAGATCACGATCAACGTACTGACGACGGATTTCAAGCCGGAAACCCTGCCGGCCCATCACTTCATGAATTTCAAGGTGATCGACGAGCATGGCCGCCAGCTCGACATGGGCCGCAACCTGGCCACCCTGCAGGCGGAATTCGGCGGCCAGGCGCGCCAGAGTTTCCAGAAGCTGGCCGAAGTGTCGGGCGTTTCCGGCACGGGCACGCCCGGTGCCAAGGTGGCGGGCGCGCAAGTGGCGTCGCGGCTGCAGGCACAGGCCACAGTTGCGGCAGGCAAGGGGGCGGCTACTGCCGCTGCGGCCGCGCCGGCGTCAGGCAATGCCACCGTCTCGCAGCACATGGGCTTGACGGCCTGGACCTTCGGCGAATTGCCGGAACTGCTCGAAATCGTGCAGGGCAAGCTGACCCTGATCGGCTTCCCCGCCCTCGTCGACAAGGGCACGCATTGCGACCTGGAAGTGTTTGACGACCCGACTGTGGCCGCCCGCACGCACAAGATCGGTTTGCGCCGTTTATTTGCGCTGCAAATGAAGGAGCAGATCAAGTACGTCGAGAAAAGCATTCCCGGCTTGCAGCAGATGGGCATGCAATTCATGGCCCTGGGATCGCAGGAAGAGTTGCGCGAGCAAATCATCAACAAGGCGCTCGACATCGCGTGTTTGCAGGATCCGCTGCCGCTGGATGCCGCCTCGTTCGCCAAGCGCCAGGCCGAAGGCAAGTCGCGCCTGGTCTTGCTGGTCAATGAAATCGCCCGTTTGCTGTCGCAAGTGCTGACGGAATTCCACGGCTTGCCCAAGCGGCTGCAAAACATTCCCGCAGCGGCGGCCACCGATATCCAGTCGCAGCTGCAGGGACTCGTGCATAAACGCTTCCTGACGGAAAACGAGTACACGCAACTGGCGCATTTTCCCCGCTATCTGAAGGCGATCAATGTGCGCCTGGAAAAACTGCGCGCCGACCCCGCGCGCGACACCAAGTTGATGGCCGAATGGCAATCGGCCGCCGCGCCGTATCTGCGCCAGGCCAAGGACCGCCAGGCCGGCAAGAACACGGACCCGAAGCTGGTCGATTTCCGCTGGATGCTGGAAGAACTGCGCGTGTCCCTGTTTGCGCAGGAACTGCGCACGCCGATGCCGGTGTCTGCCAAACGCTTGCAGAAGGTATGGGAATCGATGCAGCGGTAGGTCGGATTAGCGCGTCCGCAGGGCGTGCGTAATCCGACGTCATCGTTGGGCGGGCGATGGGGCGGTGGATGGTGCGCTGCTGTTAACGGTGTCGCTGGTGGTGTCGGATTACGCGGCTGCGCCGCTAATCCGACCTACCCGACCTACCCGACCAGTGCGACCAGTGCGACCTGTCCGGTCTGCCCGACTTACGTTCTATCTTTATTGAGATCATCATCGCTGAGCGATGAGCGCGAGCCGCTCTGGCTGCTGGTGCCGGCGCGGCTGCCGCTCATGGAGCTGCCGGACAGGCTGCCTTCGCTGCCCGATTGCAGGCTGGCGCCGCCGCGCAGGTCGCTGCCCGATGGCATGCGGCTGCCGGCCATGGCGCCGCTGCTGTAGCGCATGCCGCTGCCATAGAACGCTTCCATCTGCTGGTTCCAGGCATCGCTGCCCATGTCGGGCCAGTTGTTCTTGTCGAAGCCGGGAGCGTTTTTCAGCAGGTCTTTGTCCACGTTGAGCAGGAAGCGCTTGTTGACGGTGTCCAGGGTCAGGCGTTCCCAGGGCACGGCAAACAATTTGTCGCCCATGCCCAGGATGCCGCCGAAGGACAGCACGGCATACGCGATCTGGCCCGTGCGCATGTCGAGCATGATTTCCTTGATGTCGCCCAGCTCCTCGTCGTTGTGATTGTAGACTTCGTCCCCGATCAGGGTATCGGCCCCCATCAGGGCTGGCCCGGGGCCGTCGTGGTTGCGGTACATGCCCAGGATGTCGCGGTCCAGGTAGCTCATGGTGTTCTCTCCTCTGGTGAAATGCTGATCGAACATCCAGATTAAGCATACGCACCTGTTCGCGGTTGATCTGCCTCAATGGTGTCTGGGGCACTTTTATGCGTGTGCAAACGTACGGTGTGGTCGGCCAATTGCGGTACTCTATGCATTCTACGGAGGAGGCCGCACATGCTGACGATGCAACGATGCAGAGGGATGAACTTGCGGTACGCTCCACCACGACATGCGCGCCGCGCGCCATGGTAAAGCCCGCCGCCAAATGGCTGCGCGGGCTATTGCGCGCCGGTAAGGCGCAGCAGCGCACGGCGACCAAACTGGCCAAGGTGCTGTTCGGGCCCGTGCCGGCCAAGCCCACGCCTAAACCTAAATCTAAACCCCGCGGCAAGCCCGTGGTCAAGACCAGGCCGACGCCGCGCGTCAGGCCCGCCGGCGACGCCGTGCCCTCGCTGGCGCCGTTTGCCACGCCCCTGTCGCCGCCGCGCGTGCGCAAGCGAACGGCGCCCCCGCCGGGCAAGTGGCTGGCCGCCCACTATGCGCCCTTGCCGGAGCTGGGGCAGTTGCCGGGCCGGCGCCTGCCTTATTTTTTGTACCTGCCCGAGAAAGCGCCGAGCGCCGCCATGCGCAGCCGGGGCCGGCCGCTGCTGGTGATGCTGCACGGCTGTGAGCAGAGCGCCACGCAGTTTGCCGACGGCACGCGCATGAACCGCCTGGCCGAGCGCAAGGGCTATGCCGTGCTGTATCCGCAGCAATCGCTGCGTTCGCATGCGCGCCGCTGCTGGAAGTGGTACGACAAGCTGACGCAGGAGGGCGGCGGCGACGTGCGCCTGATCGTCGGCGCCATCGAGCAGGTGGCGGCCCGCTATGCGATCGACCGCGCGCGCATCTATATCTGCGGCATTTCCGCCGGCGCCGGCATGGCGCATATCGTGGCGCTGAACCATCCCCATCTGTTCGCCGCGCTGGGCCTGCATTCCGGGCCCGTGTTTGGCGCCGGGCATAACCTGATCGGCGCGCTGGGCGTGATGCAGCATGGCGCCGCCGCCCGCGCCGATGCGGCCATCGATGAAGTGCTGGCGCGCCAGCCCGCGTTCCCCCGCCTGCCCACCATCCTGCTGCAAGGCCTGGCCGACAAGGTGGTGCGGCCCATTAACCAGACGCAGCTGGTGCGCCAGAGCGTGCGCGTGAACCGCATGCCCTTGGACACCGTGGTGACGGCGCAGCGCCTGCCGGGCGGTGCGGCGGGCGGGCGCAATCCGGCCCATGCGTACGCGCTGCACGATTATCAGGTGGGCAAGGAGGTGCTGCTGCGCGTGGCGCAGGTCGAGCACCTCGAGCATGCGTGGAGCGGCGGCGACGCCAGCCTGCCGTTCAACGACAAGGCCAAGCCCGACGCCAGCAAGATGCTGCTCGATTTCTTCGCCAGCCACCGCCGCCGGTAAGCGGCCGCGCCGCGCGCCCACTGGTACGCATCGATCTTCCCTTCCGGGCATGCCCGCGCCAGCGCGCCGGCATGCTGGCCGCGCCCTTTTCAGGGCAGGCGCTACATGCCGTAATGCCACGGAGTTATTGTAAGTGGTATTGCTGCGGTATTTAAAAAACACAAAAATCGGCGTTAAAAATACGAACTGGTATACAATTGGTACACGTTTTCAGTGTGAAACCGTGTCCACCGTCCCATGCCCCGACGGCGGGCACGCACTGACGGCAGCCACCCATGTTACGGAACGCGCCATGTCCATCAAGTCCAAGCAGTTGCTGTGGTTTTTTGCGTTTTTTCTCGTCTTTGAACTGAATATTTATCTGTCCAATGACATGATCATGCCGGCGATGCTGGGCATCGTCGAGGAGTTCCAGGCGGAGAAAAAGTTCGTCCCCCTGTCCCTGAGCCTGTATCTGCTGGGCGGCAGTTCCCTGCAGATTTTCCTGGGGCCATTGGCCGACTGCATCGGCAAGCGCAAGCTGGTGCTCACGGGTAATGCCTTGTTCCTGCTGGCCACCTTGGCGGTGCCATTGACCGCCTCGATCGAGCAATTTCTCGCCGCGCGCTTCATCCAGGGCATGGGCTGCTGCTTCATCTTTGTCGGCTATGCCATGATCCATGAACTGTTCGACGACATGGCGGCCGTCAAGCTCAGCAGCATTCTGTCGAGCACCACCATCCTCGCGCCCCTGGCCGGCCCCATCCTCGGCAGCGCCATCATCAGCCGGCTGGACTGGCGCTACGTGTTTTTCCTCTCGGGCCTGCTGGCGCTGCTGTCCCTGCTGGGCCTGTTCAAGACCATGCCGCGCACGGCGCCGGCGGTCACGCGCCTGGACCTTGCCGCCATCGTGCGCAGCTATGCCGCCATTTTCAGCAACGGGCGCTTCATGTTCGGCATGTTCACGGCCGGGCTGGCCACCGTGCCCCTGACGGCCTGGATCGGCTTCTCGCCCATCTTCGTGCTGCAGGAAATGGGCGCCTCCTACGCCACCTATATCGCGCTGCAATGCGTGATTCTGTCGGGTTTTGTCCTCAGCAGCATCGCCATCCAGCGCCTGCGCCAGGATTTCCCCCTCGTCCATCTGCTGCGCATGGGCGGGCTGATCGCAGCTGCCGGCATGCTGGGCGCCGGCGCGGGCCGCCATCACGTCGATGTGTTTGCGGCCTGCATGTTTGTCTATTCCATCGGCTTCGGCCTGTTCAACGGCGCCCTGATCCGCAGCGCGATCACGGCCAGCAAGGAGTCGATGACATTGACGACGGCCGCCATGAGCTTGCTGTACTGCATTTATCTGTCCGCCTGGCTGCAGCTGTACAACGTGCTGTGCCAGCGTTTCGGCTATGCGCTGGAAACGTATGCGTTGCTGAATATCCCCGTCATCGTGGTCATCGCCGCCTGCCTGCTGTTGTTTACGCGGGGCATGGCGGAGCGCCGGGAAAGCGAGGTGCGGCTGGCCCGGCACTGATGGCGCAACGATGCGCGTGTTGTCGACCTTGTTTTACCCCCTGCGAAGTTTATTGACACTCTCCTGCGGAAAATGGTGCGCCCATGAAAATAGATGACCTGGCCTCAAAACACGATCAAGCAAAGATTTTCAACCTGGAATACGAGTTCCGCATCAACCGGCTGAAGCTCGATTACATCACCTTGGCCGATGTGCGGCCCCCTGGCATTGATCTGGAACAACTGGCCGCGGAACACCAGGCGGGCATCGCCGCCCTGCGCAGCTTCGTCGGTCTGAACTTTAACCATTTCAATGCGGCAAGCTGTTCCTCGCTCAGCTGCATCCCCACGCGCGCCCTCGGCGACGACGAGCGCTACCTGCACCGCATCTGGATGGGCGGGCCGCTGCCGGCCATCGCTGCCGAAGCGATCGGGCAGTGGGGCGCGGCGCTCGACGAGGTGCGGCACAATGGCGGCGCGCCGTATGTCTCCATCCTGTGGGTGTGGGATGCGCAGCAGCTGCGCAATGACGAACGCTTCAGCCCCACGGGCGGCGCCGGGCGCTACACGATAGGCCGCTACGCCATCGGCGGCACGACCCTGCACATCAACTCGCTGCGCGCGCTGGCGCTGGACTTCGCGCCCGCGCGCTTCGACATCCTCGACACCCTGCATACGCAGCGCTACTTCGCCACCCTGTCCGATTATTTCCGCATTCTCATCATGTGCGAATACGGCGGCATGTACATGGACGTCGATACGATTCCGCATAATCCGGCGACGATTTTCCTGATGAAGCCGGAAGTGCCCGATTATTTCCAGCGCGGGGAAGGCGAGGGCGAAGCGCGCCGGCATGTCAGCTGGATGAATCTGTTTCTCGATGAAACGGGCATGCTGATCGCCAAGAAGAACGACGCCGCGCTGCGCGTGATCCAGCGCAATGTGAACCTCGCCTATGCGGGTATCGCTGCGCAGGTTCCCCGTTCCTGCCCGCAATTCGAGGCGCAGCTGTTCAGCCAGTTCTATGCCGAATGGAAGAAAAACCTGGGCGTGACCGTGCTCAGCCATGCCGAGTTCTACCAGCGCTATTGCGTGCTGTACGACGGCGTGCGCGAAGCGGTGGCGGGCGGCATCCGCGGCATGCGCTTGCTGGACGATATCATTACCGACATGCACATCCCCTTGAGCGACGAGGAACGGCGCGCGTATGCGCGCTGCGTGGCGCGGCTGGCCGACATCGACTGGCAGCTCGACGATCCTTTGCGCCTGCCCGACATCGTCGACGTGTTCGACATCGAGGAAGTGCCGCGCATGGCGTATGCGGCCCAGCTGCGGGCCGACATCGATCACTTCCACTATTACTCGGTGTTGTCGGACGACCCGCAGCTGGACCGCGTGAATGCCGTCTTTTGCCGCTACCTGCTGGCCCACCGTTCGCAGCATATTGCTGCCGGCAACTTCTGGCGCCCCACCGTGGGCCGCCACGGCAGCCGCATGCCGGCCGTCAGCGATGCCGCCCCGCCTGGCGACGAGGCGCAGGCGGGCCTGCTGTCGCATGCGCCGCTCAAGCTGGTGGCGGGCGAACTGCTGGGCGAAGAGGCGAAGAACCGCATGGCCAAATTGCTGTTTGCCACCAGTTACCTGGAGTATTGCTCGTTCGGCAATAAACTCAATCTGCAGTTCGTCGAATTGCAGCGGCGGCAGAACATCGACCCGTATCTGGCGCACATCCACGGCCTGCATGACGAGGACGACCGCTTCATCGGCTTTTTCACGGCCGCGACGATGGCCGAATTCCAGGCCTGCGGTGCCGTGTCATATTACCGCGATGACATGAAGGCGCTCGACGATGCGTATGACGCCTTCGTGCTGGCGCATGCGCGCGCCGACGACTGTTTCGTCAGCAGCCTGGCCATCGACGAGAAATACCGGGGCCAGGGCTTGTTCCGGCAAATGTTCCATGAAATCCGCGACCTGGCCGGCCGCAAGGGCTGCGCGCGCATCACCCTGACGGTGTGGGAAAAGAGCGAAGCGCTGCAAGTGTATCTGCACAAGGGCTTTCGCAGCGTGGGCACGTTCGACTACGCCTACAGCCTGTTCTATGACCGGCTGCACTTTCTCGTGTATGAAGGAAACTGAGGAGGGCGGGAAGCGCGGGAGCGGCCGGCAGCCGCCCCGTGATGCAGCTTACAAAGCCAGGAAGGCCAGGCCCGCCACGGCCGTCGGCAGCAGGGCGCCGGCCAGCAGGCCGACGGCGCCGATCGATTCATCCTTGAAGCCGCGACGCAGCAGGGCCACGCCGGCCGGGTTCGGCGCATTGGCGATGACGGTCAGGCCGCCGCCGGCCACGGCGCCCGCCATCAGCATGTATTTCGCTTCGTCCGTCATGCCGACGATCAGCGAACCGAGGTAGGTGAGGGCCGCATTGTCCGTGATCGCCGTCAAGCCCAGGGCGCCGAAGAACAGGGCCAGCGGTTTCAGGCTGGAAACGATGGGCTGCAGCCACCATTGCTGCATGCCGCCCAGTACCACCAGGCCGCCGAGGAAGAAGCCGACCAATAAGCCTTCCTTGAGGATCAGCGGGCTTTGATAGCGCTCATACGCCTGCACGAAGCCGAGGAAGAACAGGAACAGGCCGATGAACAGCACGGGATGATGCGCCAGGGTCACGACGCCGGCCAGCACGATCATGTGCACCAGGCTGACGGCCAGCGGCACTTTCGGCGCTTCCACTTCGCCGGCCTTCGGCTTGATGTCGGAGGTGTTGCTGTGCAGATATTTGCGCAGCAATATGCTCACGCCCGTGGCATTCACCAGCACGGCGATGGCGGCCTTCCAGCCGAAATGGGTGGCCATGTAGGCGCTGTCCCAGTTCCACGTGGTGGCCACCATCAGCACGGGCGGCGCCGCATACGAGGTCAGGGTGCCGCCGATGGAAACGTTGACGAACAGCACACCCAAGGCGCCGTATTTCAGCCATTCAGGGATGCCCGGACGGAAGATTTGCGGCGCCAGCATCAGCGCGGCCAGTGTCATGGCGGCCGGTTCCGTGATCAGCGAGCCCGTCAGGGGCACGAGCGCCAGGCCCAGCCAGACGAGGGCCAGTTCCGTGCGCAGCGGCATCACGCGCGCCACGCCTTTCAGCAGGCGCTGCACGGCGTCGAGCACGGGGCGCGAGGCGGCCACGACCATGACGACGAAGACGAACAGCGGCTCCGTGTAATGGCGCGACTCGGCATACTCGATGGCCGCATCGCTGCCCGAGACAAAGGCCATGATGATGATCAGGATGAAGGCCCAGAAGCCGAACACGACTTCCACTTCGCCCAGCAAGTGCAGCAAGCCCGCGTGGCGGGGGTGGCGCCGCGATAATGTCTCAAACGACTTGGCGGCGAAGGTGTGGATGAGCGCAAGGCCGAAGACGATGGCGCTGATGATTTGGATGGTGGTCAAATGCGTTTCCTTATGGACGGAGGAAGCCGCCCGGTGCATTGCCGAGCGGTAAGGAGAGTGCTTATGGTACAGCAATCGATGCGGGAAACGGGGTTTTTCGGACATGGCGGAGCGGCCCCGGGCACGCTATCTGGCAGATAAGCCTTGCCAAAAGCAGGGCTGGATAGTACTGTATATGCATACAGTATTCATCTTCATATTCAATTATGCAACATTCCGAATTGATGGCCTCGCCGGAAGCCCTGCACCCGTCCCTGTGGCGCGCATCGCAGCTGGGCCAGGGCGCCGCGCGCTGCCTGGATACGGGCTTTGCCGCCCTGTCGGCGCAGCTGCCCGGCGGCGGCTGGCCCAGCGGCAGCCTCATCGATCTGCTGGTGCAGCAGCCGGGCAGCGGCGAATTGCGGCTGCTGGCGCCCGCGCTGGCGCAGCTGCCGGGCTTGCCCATCGTGCTGCTGCAGCCGCCCCATCCGCCGCAGGCGCTGGCCCTGGCCGCGCAGGGACTGGCGCCATCGCAATTGCTGTGGATCAAAAGCGCCGGCAGCAAGGACGCCCTGTGGGCGGCGGAGAATATCTTGCGCAGCGGCACGTGCGGCGCCCTGCTGTTCTGGCAGGCGCACGTGCGCGCCGACAGCCTGCGCCGGCTGCATCTGGCGGCGCAGTCGGGCAACACCCTGTTCTGCATGCTGCGCCCCTTGCACGGCGCGCAGGATGCGTCGCCCGCGCCGCTGCGCCTGTCCGTGCGCCCGGCCGCCGGCGGCATCGAGATCGGCTTCATCAAGCGCCGGGGACCGCAGCGCGACGCACCCCTGTTCCTGCCCCTGCAACCTCCTTCTTTACTGCTGCGTCATGCGACTCTGGATCGGCCTGTGCCTGCCCCGGCTCCCGCTCGAAGTGTTTTGCCCGCGCTGGTCGGCTGACCACCTCGGCGTAGTGCTGGAGCAGGAGCAAGTGATGGCCCTGTCGCCGCTGGCGTTGGCGGCCGGCATCCGGCCGGGCATGCGCCGCGCGGGCGCGCTGATGCTGGCGCCGCAGGCGCGCCTGCACGAACGCTCGCCCGAGCTGGAAGCACAGGCCCTGCAGGCGGTGGCGCTGGCGCTGCTGCAATATTCGCCGCTGGTGGCGCAGGGCGAGGAAGCGACCCTGCTCGTCGACGCGGGCGCCAGCCTGCGCCTGTTCGGCGGCGTGCGCGCCCTGTGCCGGCACATCGCGGCCAGCCTGCGCGCACTCGGCTACACGGCCCAGCTGTCGTGCGCCCCCACGGCGCGCGGCGCCTGGCTGCTGGCGCGCGCCGCGACGCGCCGGGGCCGGACCTTGAGCATGGCCAGCCTGGTGCGCCGGCTCGACGGCTTGCCGTGCGCCTTGCTGCCGCCCGCGCGCCCCTGGCTCGACTGGCTGGACGGCATCGGCTGCCGCACCCTGGGGCAGCTGCGCCACTTGCCCCGGCCCGGCTTGCAGCGCCGTTGCGGCGGGGCCCTGCTGGACATGCTCGACGACGCGCATGGCCACGGCACGGAACTGTTCGTCTGGCTCGAAGCGCCGCCCACGTTCCGCGCCAGCCTGGAATTGTTCGACCGCGTGGAGCACGCCGACGCGCTGCTGTTCGGCGCGCGCCGCCTGCTGCAGCAGATGACGGGCTGGCTGTGCGCGCGGCAATTCGCCGTCGAGCGCATACAGCTGCTGCTGGCGCACGAGCGGGGCAGGGTGGCGCGCCCGCCCACCATCATCGACCTGGCGCTGGGCGAGGCCGTCTGGCGCGACGAGCACCTGGTGCGCCTGCTCAAGGAGCGCCTGGCGCAGCTGGCGCTGGACGCGCCCGTGATCGGCCTGACCCTGGAAGCGCTGCAGGTGCAGCCGATGGCGCCGCCCAGCGATAGCCTGTTCCCCGAGCCGGGCGGCACGCCGCAGGAGCGCCAGCGCTTGCTGGAATTGCTGGTGGCGCGCCTGGGCATGGACAATGTCCTGCAGGCCGCGCCGCGCGCCGATTACCGCCCCGAAGCGGCCAACCGGTGGCTGCCTCTGCCGACCAAGCCGGCTGGAAAAAACGCGCTGCCCGACTTGCCGCCCGGCTTGCCCGGCATGCCCCGTCCCGCCTGGCTGCTGGCCCAGCCCATCGCCCTCCTGATGCGCGAGCACCGGCCCTTCTATGGCTCGCCCCTGAAAATGGTGTCCGTTGCCGAACGCATCGAGGCAGGCTGGTGGGGCCAGTCGCAGGCGCGCGATTACTTCATTGCGGAAGGCCTCGACCACGCCCATTACTGGGTCTACCGCGAACGCATCGCTGGCAGCGGCGAAGACGCCGCGCCGCGCTGGTTTTTGCATGGCTTGTTTGGCTGAAGGCGCTGTCCTGCTGAAACTGCCATGCTTGGCTATACTTGCTTTCTTGCGCCGCGTCTTTAATTGAAATGAAGGATATCCATGACACCGCTTTCCGATTTTCCCATCACCCAAAAATGGCCTGCCCGGCACCCCGAGCGCCTGCAGCTGTACTCGCTGCCGACGCCGAACGGCATCAAGGTGTCGATCCTGCTGGAAGAGCTGGGCCTGGCGTACGAGCCGCACCTGGTCAGCTTCGAGCAGAACGACCAGCTGTCGCCCGCCTTCCTGTCCCTCAATCCGAACAACAAGATTCCCGCCATCCTCGACCCGGACGGTCCTGACGGCAAGCCGCTGGCCCTGTTCGAGTCGGGCGCCATCCTGCTGTACCTGGCGGAAAAGACGGGCAAGTTCCTGCCCCAGGACGCGGGCCTGCGCTACGAAACCATTCAATGGCTGATGTTCCAGATGGGCGGTATCGGCCCCATGTTCGGCCAGGTGGGTTTCTTCCACAAATTCGCCGGCAAGGAATACGAAGACAAGCGTCCGCTGGAGCGCTATCTGGGCGAAGCGAAGCGCCTGCTGGGCGTGCTGGAACAGCGCCTGCAGGGCCGCGACTGGATCATGGGCAGTCAGTACACGATTGCCGACATCGCCATCTTCCCGTGGGTGCGCTGCCTCGTGGGTTTCTATGGCGCGGGCGACCTGGTCGGTTTTGATAATTTCCCGAACGTGCGGCGCGCGCTGGACGCGTTCCTTGCCCGTCCCGCCGTCATCAAGGGGATCGACATCCCGCAGCGCGGATAAGGTTGGCCAACTGCGGCGGCGGCCGGGCGGCGCTACAATGCGCCTTCGGCCGCCCTGCGCGGCAGCTTTGATCTGAGACAATGAAATCCACCCGGCAAGATTTTCCCGGCGCCCACGGCCATGTGCTGGCGGCGCGGCTCGACGCGCCCGACGGCGCCATCCGCGCCTACGCGCTGTTCGCCCACTGCTTTACCTGCGGCAAGGACGTGCTGGCCGCGCGGCGCATCGCGCAAGGCTTGACGGAACACGGCATCGCCGTGCTGCGCTTCGACTTCACGGGACTGGGCGCCAGCGAAGGCGAGTTTGCCGCCACGAATTTCTCGTCGAACGTGGATGACCTGGTCGCCGCCGCCGATTTCCTGCGGGCAAAACATGCTGCGCCGCAATTGCTGATCGGCCATAGCCTGGGCGGCGCCGCCGTGCTGGCGGCCGCCGCGCACGTGCCGGAAGCCACCGCCATTGCCACCCTGGCCGCGCCCAGCACGCCCGCCTATGTGACGCGCATGTTCAGCGCGCATCTGGAGCAAATCGCCGCCGAGGGCGAGGCGCTGGTGCAGCTGGAAGGGCGGCCCTTCCGCATCCGCCAGCAATTCGTCGACGACGCGGGCAGCCACAGTTTAAAGGAGCACATCGCCGGCCTGCGCCGCGCCCTGCTGGTGATGCACGCGCCGAAGGACACGACGGTGAGCCTGTCGAACGCGATGGATATCTTTACTGCCGCGAAGCACCCGAAAAGCTTCGTCTCGCTCGACGATGCCGACCACCTGTTGACGGGGCGCAATGATGCCGCGTATGTCGCCAACGTCATCGCCGCCTGGAGCGCACGTTATATCAACTAAGCTGAACTAAGCGGTCGCCCATGAAAAACGCCGTACCGGCAAGATGCGGGTACGGCGCAGATAGTGCTGATAGTTTGAATGCTTAATCTTCGTCAAACTCGGCCGAAAGATCTTTCCAGCCCTTGCTGACGGCAAAGGCGGAAAATTCCTCCGGCGCTTCCAGGACGATCAGTTTCTTGTCTTGCAAGCCCAGGTCGCCGTGGCCGAAGTCGGGGCCTACGTAGCCGAGGCTGCGCAGGCGGGCCAGGATGTGGCCGACCAGGGTCTTGTCCTTGTAGGCGCCCGCTTCGAGCGGGGCGGCGAAATCGACGTAGACGTCGATGATGCCGTAGCCTTCGTCGAAGATGCGGATGGCCTTGATGTCGTGGGCACGGCCGGAGCCGTCGGTGGCCTTGAAGGGGCCGCTGAGCTGGATGTCGGTGTCATTGTTCATGCCGCCAGCATACACCAAAAGCCGGCCCCGCATGGGGGCGCGCGGCGCAAAATCACCGGGCAATCTCCGCCTCAGCGCGCCTGCAGGATGGCCGACAGGCGGTCGCGCGTGCCGGCGATGCGCTCCAGCTGCGGGTAGCGCAAGCCGCCGTGGTAGTCGAGCGCCACCGTCTGGAATTGCTTGCCCTTTTTGACCAGCAAGTTGATCGGCTGCGGGCTGGTCTTGGCCGCCTGGATGGCCGCCTTCAGCAGCTTGGGCGTGTAAGCCGTGCCATTCACGGCGAGCAAGGTCGTATTGCCGGACAAACCCGCCCGGAAGGCGGGGCCATCCCACAGCAGCTTGCCCAGCTTGCCGTCCTTGTCGATCGTCAATCCCAAAGAGTACGTCAGGTCCGTACTCTCGCCGTGCTCTTCATTCGCTTTCATGAACGGCGTCGGCATGTCGCGGTAGACGAGTTTCCAGCCGGCGCGGGCCAGGCCGTCCAGCGGTGCGCCGGGGCCGTGGCCGTCGAGACGCGTGCGCAGGAAGGCGGCCCAGTCGTGCGGCTGCACGGCGTTCAGGGCCGCCACCACATCCTCGAAGGTGTAGGGCAGGGGCGTGGTGCTGCCATCCTGCATGCCAAAGAAACTGCGGGCGAAGTCGTCCAGCGAGCGACGCTCGCCCGACAGTGCGCGGATGGTGGTGTCGACGTCGAGCCAGACCAGCGCGCCTTCCATATAGTAATCCTCGTCGCGCTGCCAGCTGCTCCAGGCTATGGGGCGCCGGCCATTGATGATGGGGTCGTTCGTCGTATCCTGCATGGTGCGCCAGCTGCGCCCGGGCATGACGTCGTAATGGGCCGCCGTCGCAGCGAACAGGTCGCGCATGTGGGCCGGGGCCACCAGGCCGGAGCGGGCCGCCAGCACATTGCCCCAGTATTGCGTCTGGCCTTCGTAGACCCACAGCAGGCTGTTTTGCAGCGGCGTATTGAAATCCGGCGTGTCCTGGCCGGCGGGGCGGCGGAACTTGCCGTTCCACGAGTGCACCAGCTCGTGCGGCAGCAGCACGCGGCCCGCCTCGTTCTTGTCCCACTCGCTGAAATAACCGGGCTTGACGCCGTTTTCGCTCGACTGCAGGTGTTCGCGGCCGATGCCGCCGAACTCGTCGCTCAAGGCCAGCAGGAAATCATAGTGGCGGTAGTGGCGCGCGCCGAACAATTTGTAGGCTTGCTGCAGCATGGCCCGGTGTTGCTCGACTTGCTGCGGCGTCGCCTCCAGGCTGTCGGCGCCGTCGGCCATTACGTTCAGGTGCACGGGGATTTTGGCGCCCGGGTCGAGGTCGATGCGCTCGAAATGGCGCCCCGCGAAGACGGGCGAGTCGACCAGGGTGTCGAGGTCCAGCGCTTCGAAATCGACTTGCTGGCTGGCCGGCGTGGCCGCCCGCGCGCGCACTTCCAGGGCGCTGGCAAATTCCCAGCCGGCCGGCAGGGTCAGGCTGGGCTGCACGAGGATGTCGCGCGCGGCGCGCCCGGCCGGATACAGGGTCATCGCATGCCATTGCACGCCCAGCATGGCGCTCGTCATGGTGATGCGGCCCTGGCTCGTGTCGACGGGCGAGAGGAACTGGTATTGCGCTTCCACGGCCGTGGCGCCGGCCGGCACGTCGAGGTGGAAGGCGAACATGTTGACGGGGTCGCGCCGCCACTCCAGGGGCGCGCCGTTGGCGGACAGGCGCAAGCCGGCCAGCTGGTTCAGCGGGCCGCTGGGGCCGTGGTTGCCCGGTACCCATTGCGGATACAGCAAGGTCAGCTTGCCGGGCGCGGCGGGAATGCTTGCGCGGATGCTGAACAGTTGCTGCGCCACATTGCTGGCATCCACATGCAGCACGATGGGGGTGGCGCCAGGTGCGGCGGCCTGGGCCACTGCGGAAATGAGGAGCGAGAAGGACAGGGACAGGACGGCGCGGGAATAGGGCATGGAACGGGGCATGGAGCGGGGCATGGGACGGGGCGGCGGCGGGAATGGCAAACGGGAAGTCTAGCATTCTGTAAAAAATTCTTACAAATTTGGCGGCGTCTGGGGCGTTTTGCGCCAATTTCAAGGCCTTGAAGGCCGCTTGATCGTCCTTAGATTGGTAGCAGGCGGATGCTCACGGTGAGGTCCGCCCCTCTTATCGCTTCATTTGAAAAGGATATTTATCATGCGTACTTTTGACCTTGCCCCCCTGTATCGTTCCGCCATCGGCTTCGACCGCCTGGCACAGCTGCTCAACGAACAGCGCGCCGATGCGCAACCGAGCTATCCCCCATACAACATCGAACTGGTGTCGGAAGATAAATACCGCATCGTGATGGCATTGGCCGGCTTCTCGCGCGAAGAGATCGACATCATCACGGAACGCGACTCGCTGCACGTCACGGGCCGCAAGCAGAAAGATGGCGTCGAGCGTACTTTCTTGCACCGCGGCATCGCTGCCCGCGATTTCGAACAGCGTTTCCAGCTGGCCAACCACGTGAAGGTCACGGGCGCCACGTTTGAAAACGGCATGCTGACCATCGACCTGGTGCGTGAAGTGCCGGAAGCGCTGAAACCGCGCAAGATCGAGATCGGCAGCGGCGGCGACACCATCGCCGCTAACGTGAATGCGCTGGAACAGCGCCAGGCAGCCTGATCTGATCGCGGCGCCCCTCGGGCGCCCGGGCTAACCTCTCCCATGCAGTAAAATACTGGCCGGTTGATCCGGCCAGTGTCACGTCCGGCGCCCGTTCGGGCCCTTTATCGCCCGCCATGTGAGGTGCGCGGAGCGCGCAAGATTAAACCCCGCTTAAAGGCGCAAATGCCTGTTTCCAAATGGAAAAATGTTAAGCACCGCCTAAGACTCGTGGCCCACTATTGCATACATCAAAATCTCATTAAATGAGGAGCAATTCATGGAACAGCAAACGAATACCGCATCCCTGAAAATCAAACGCACCGTAGCCGCGCTGGCCGCGATCGGTGTGCTGGGCGCCGGCGGCGCCATGGTGGTGCATCAGAACAATGCCGGCGCGAATGCCGCCGCTGCGCCCGCAGCCCCGGTGGCTGCCGCCGTGGCGCCTGCCGCCAGCGCGCCGCTGGTGGCCTTGCCCGACTTTAGCCAGATCGCCGCGCGCAACAGCCCGGCCGTCGTCAATATCAGCGTCACGGGCAGCACCAAGGTGGCCTACGACCCATCGGCCCAGGCCGGCAACGACGACTTCGGCAACGACCCCTTCTTCGAATTCTTCCGCCGCTTCCAGGGCCCGCAAGGCGGACAGCGCGGTGGCCGCGACGTGCCCACGCACGGCCTCGGTTCCGGCTTCATCGTCAGCCCCGACGGCGTCATCATGACGAATGCCCATGTGGTGCGCGATGCGCGCGAAGTGACCGTCAAGCTGAACGACCGCCGCGAATTCCGCGCCAAGGTGCTGGGCACGGATCCGAAGACCGATATCGCCGTGCTGAAGATCGACGCCAACAACCTGCCCGTCGTGCCGCTTGGCCATTCGAGCGACCTGAAAGTGGGCGAGTGGGTGCTGGCCATCGGTTCGCCGTATGGCTTCGACAGCACGGTGACGGCCGGCGTCGTCAGCGCCAAGGGCCGCTCCCTGCCGGACGACAGCAATGTGCCCTTCATCCAGACGGACGTGGCGGTGAACCCCGGCAACTCGGGCGGCCCCCTGTTCAACACGCGCGGCGAAGTGGTCGGCATCAATTCGCAGATCTACAGCCAGACGGGCGGTTTCCAGGGCCTGTCGTTCGCCATCCCGATCGACCTGGCCGGCCGCATCAAGGACCAGATCGTCGCCACGGGCAAGGCCAGCCATGCCAAGCTGGGCGTGACGGTGCAGGAAGTCAACCAGGGCTTTGCCGACTCGTTCAAGCTGGCCACGCCGGAAGGCGCGCTGGTGGCCAACGTCGAGCGGGGCAGCCCGGCCGACAAGGCGGGCCTGAAATCGGGCGACGTCGTGCGCAAGGTGAATGGCCAGCGCATCATCGGCTCGGCCGACTTGCCGGCGCTGGTGGGGACTTCCTTGCCAGGCGACAAGATCACCATGGATGTCTGGCGTGACGGCAAGATTGTCAGCCTGACGGCAACCCTGGGCAATGCGGCCGACAAGGTGGCCGAAGTGGCGAAGAGCGATAGCGCCGCCGGCAAGGTAAAACTGGGCCTGGCCCTGCGTCCGTTACAATCGGATGAAAAACGCGAGGCGGGCATCAGCGCCGGCCTGCTGGTGGAAGACGCGGGCGGCGCCGCCGCGAATGCCGGAGTGCAGCCGGGCGACGTGCTATTGTCGGTCAATGGCCGTCCCGTCAACACCGTCGAGCAGGTGCGCGACGTGGTGGAAAAATCCGCCAAGTCGGTGGCCTTGCTGATACAGCGCGGCCCCGATAAGATCTTCATTCCTGTACGGCTGGGGTAAATACCGGGGTCAGACCCGCCGGGTCTGACCCCAGCCTTCCGCTATGGGGCAAATAAATAAAAAGGAGCGGCCATGCGGCTATTGCTGGTAGAAGACGACACGATGATCGGCGAAGTGGTGCTTGACTTGCTGCGCGCCGAGCATTACGCGGTGGACTGGGTCAAGGATGGCGACATGGCCGATACGGCCCTGCAGACGCAGACCTATGACCTGGTGCTGCTGGACCTGGGCTTGCCGCGCAAGGATGGCCTCGACGTGCTGCGCTCGATGCGCTTGCGCAAGCTCGACACGCCTGTGCTGGTAGCCACGGCGCGCGACGCCATCGAGCAGCGCATCGCGGGCCTCGATGCGGGCGCCGACGATTACGTATTAAAACCGTATGACCTCGACGAACTGCTGGCGCGCATCCGCGCCTTGCTGCGGCGCGCCTCGGGGCGGCCGGAACCGGTCTTCGAACACCAGGGCGTCTCCATCAATCCGCTGACGCGCGAAGTGATTGCCGAAGGCCATCCCGTCAACCTGTCGGCGCGCGAATGGGCCGTGCTGGAAGCGCTGATCGCGCGCCCCGGCATCGTGCTGTCGCGCGCGCAGCTGGAAGAAAAGCTGTACAGCTGGAAGGATGAAGTCAACAGCAATGCCGTGGAAGTGTATATCCACGGCTTGCGCAAGAAGCTGGGCAGCGACTTGATCCAGAACGTGCGCGGCCTCGGCTACATGGTGCCCAAGGCATGAGGATGAAGGTCACGGTGACGCACTCGCTGCGCGGCCGCCTGCTGTGGTTCTTGCTGGCGGCCATCATCATGGCGGCCCTGGCGCAGGCCTCGATCGCCTACCGCAGCGCCCTGTACGACGCCGACCAGATTTTCGACTATCACATGCAGCAGATGGCCCTGTCGCTGCGCTCGGGCGCGCCGCTGGCCAACCACGCGCAAGCCTTGCCGGCCGACCCTGTCAACAATGACATGGTGGTGCAGGTGTGGACGCCGGACGGCGTGCAGGTGTTCCGTTCGATCACGCGCGCGGAATTGCCGCAACGCGCCGTGCTGGGCTTTTCGAATGTGAAGGCCAACGGCACCACCTACCGCATCTTTTCCGTGCAAACCAGTTCCCAGACGGTGCAGATCGCCCAGGACATGGCCGTGCGCAAGCGCATGGCCGGCAGCCTGGCGCTGCGCACGGTCGGCCCCATCGCGCTGATGGCGCCTATCCTGATGCTGGTGGTCTGGTGGGTCGTCAGCGGTTCGCTGGCGCCCGTCTCGCGCGTGCGCAAGCAGGTGGCGGCGCGCCAGGCGGACGATCTGTCGCCCGTCTCGGAAGCGGGCTTGCCCGACGAAGTGCGCCCGCTCGTGCATGAGCTCAATCTTTTGTTCGGCCGTGTCAAAACGGCGTTCGACGCGCAGCAGCACTTCGTCGCCGACGCCGCGCATGAATTGCGCACGCCGCTGGCGGCCTTGAAGCTGCAGGTGTTGAGCCTGGAGCGGGCCGAATCGGCAGAAAAGCGCAGCCTGGCCATTTCCCGCGTGAGCGCCGGCATCGAGCGGGCCACGCGCCTGGTCGAGCAATTGCTGGTGCTGGCGCGCCAGGAAGCGAGCGCCGCCAGCGGCGACCAGCTGCAGGCGGTGGATTTGAACGACGTCGTCAAGCGCGCGCTGGGCGACATGGCCGGCATCGCGCAGGCGCGCAAGATCGACCTGGGCCTGCACCACATGGATGCGGCCAGCGTCGCCGGCCAGGCCGACGCGCTCAACATCATGCTGCGCAATCTGGTCGACAACGCCATCAAGTACACGCCGCAGGGCGGCACGGTCGACATCGACCTGCGCGCCAGCCCCGTCGGCGTGACCTTATCGGTGGAAGACAGCGGCCCGGGCATCCCGCCCGAGGAGCGCGAGCGCGTCTTCAGCCGCTTCTACCGCGTGCCCGGCACGGATGCCAATGGCAGCGGCCTGGGGCTGGCCATCATCAAGGCCATCGCCGAACGCCATGGCGCGCGCCTGGTGCTCGACAAATCCGAGCGCCTGGGCGGCCTGTGCGTGCGCGTGGAATTCCCGCAAGCCGTAAAAAAATAACGTTTTGATCATGATCCTTGGCATGTTGCATTGACGCGCGCGCCGCTGGCATATATTGTCTGCGCAATAAGCAATCAAGCAAACGGAGCGCAGCATGCAGAAGATCGGCTTTTCAGGAACCCTCGATCCCATCACCAACGGCCACATGTGGGTGATCGGCGAGGCGCGTTCGCTCGCCGACGAGGTGATCGTGTTCCTGTCGCAAAACCCCGCCAAGCGTCCCCAATTTCCCGCCGAAGACCGCAAGCGCATCATCGAGCAGAGCGCGCGCGAGTGCGGCTGGGAGAATGTGCAGGTGGTCATCGTCAAGGGCGACTACACGGCGCGCGCGGCGAAAAAGCATGGCTGCGACTACCTGATCCGCGGCATCCGCACGACGGCCGATTTCGACTATGAAAACCTGATCCAGCAAACCAATGTGGACGTGTTGCAGGGCGCCAAGACGATCTTCGTCATGCCGCCGCGCGACCTCGGTTCCGTCAGTTCCAGCTTCGTCAAGGCGCTGGAAGGGCCCGTCGGCTGGAACTGGACCATGAAGAAATTCGTCCCCGGCCCGGCCTACCAGGCGTGGATACTCGACTGCCTGCGCAAGGAGTGGGAAGTGCTGTGGCACTACGCCACCGCCTCGCCAGCGGACATCGCCCTGTTTGACCACTGGTTCGCGCACCTGACGGGACCGCAGGCGTACGGCGGCGTGGACCGCCACTATCACAACCTCGACCACCTGGTGCATGGCCTGTCCGAGATCCGCGTGTGGGCCGACAATACCTATGCGCCCAAGCGCGACAGCGCGTTGGTCAAGAAGGCGTTCTGGTTCCACGACGCCGTCTACAGCCACGACGAAGACGCCCTGTATTCGAGCGAAGAGGCCAGTGCCCAGCTATGGCTGGCCAGCGGCCTCGATGCGGGCGATAATCAGGATGTGGCGCAATTGATACGCGCCACCGACCATTTTCAGGGTCCTGGCATCAGCCACGCGCTGAAGGACGCCATGCTCAGCGCCGACCTGGCCATCCTGGGCCAGGACGAGGAGGTGTACCTGGCGTATACGCAAGCCATCGTCCGCGAATACGCGCACATGGACCCCGCGCGTTTCAACGAACAGCGGGGCCTGGCCCTGCAGCATCTGTGCGCCAAGGCACAGGCGGGCCAGCTGTTTGGCGATGCGTATTTCGCCGACCAGTACAACGAGCGGGCCATCGACAACATGCAGAAGGAGATCGCGGCGCTGGCGGCGCACTCGCGTGCATGATGTCACGCCGCCGGCGTGGCGGCGGCCTTGGTCTGGGTATCACAGACAACTGGTTTGCCACGGAGCGCCCCCGTCGCCGCAGATGCCGGCAGGTCCGCAGGCGCGGGGAATGGCGATGCCGGATTGACAGACGGGCGCGCCGGTCCGTGCTGCGGGACTCACCGATCCCCAGCATTGGCATGTCGTCAGCAGCCATCCTGACGGCAGTTTCTGTGGCATGGGCGGGGCAAACCCCGAGACGCCCATCGAGCGGGTACCGACATGCGGCGGCGACAGCAATCTGGCTTCGTTTTCTCGGGCATATGCAGGGGCTTCGACAGGACCGCCATCGGATGAGTTATCCACCCATTGTTTGGCAAAGCCTGTTACACCCCAATCCTTGTATTGCTGGACATGCATCATTTCATGCGCCCATAGCGCAGGATCGCGCGCATCATCATCGCTGCGAAAAATGACGGCATTCAAGACTGTAATAGCGCGCGTGTTGCTGTTGAATTGCATTTGTGCCGCCTGCAGCGTGTTCTGCAAAGCACTCCACTCGCTGGTCCAGCGGACGGAATCGAGCAAGTCGGGGGAATGCCAACGCATCAGGAAAGCCTTGATTCCTGGCTCCATGCCATTGGCATGACCGCCTGTGACAACGGCGTTGCGTGCCGATACCATCGCCGCTGCCACCGGCGTGTAGGGAATCTGGCCTGGATTTTGTATCAACTGGATTGCAGCATCGGGATTTTTTACGGCAAATTCAGTGATGTCGCCTAGCGTCGGGATGCCGGTGGGGTTGAGAGGCGCAAGCGGATTCAGAATGGTGCCGATGGGATCTGTCTTACCCCGCTCAATCACCTTGCCGGGATCGATGACGGGGGGAAGAATGCAGCCACTTTTAGGAAGGCAGGCACATCCGACTAGCGGCACGCATGCTTCATACTGACAATCGGGGCAGTCGGCCGTGGCCGCCGTAGTACTGAAGAATATGCCTACCAGCGCCAGCAAGCCAGCGGTCATGTGCGATAGCGTAGCCATGGGTCCCCCTTATGCAGGTTGCCCCTGTTATATGGCATGGTGCGGTGGTGGCAACAACGATGACGATACGCCTGATCCCTGCGCACGGCAGGGTATTTCGCCTGAAACAAGGAAGGCTTTGCGCTAGCTCAATTCATTCAATTCAGTCAGGAATTTTTCGGCTTGATGCCATGGATAGCGTGCTCATGCGGGAAATGCCTAGGGATGATCGGTGCTTCTCTGCGCGCCATGTCGCAGCGTATCCAGCGTGTGCCATGGGGTCACACGGTAGCCGCCGTATTTCCGGTACAGGTATTGTGCGGTAGTCGAATCTGTGCCGGGGTGACAACGCCTGAAAAACCGACGCACAGTAGGTTTTGACCGGCGTTCCTGGCGTCATTCCTGCGAATTAGCCCTGTACCCCGTCACTCTGGCGGATCGCCGCCCTGGCGCGCGCCGCGTGCAGCTTTTTGAAGCTGTCGATCAGGCGCTGGTGCCGGTCCAGACCTTCCAGCTGCATGCTGGTCGGGGTCAGGCCGTAGAAGCGCACGCTGCCGTCTACCGAGCCCAGCACCGCGTCCATGCGTTCGTTGCCAAACATGCGGCGGAAATTGACGACGTAGTCGTCCAGTTCCAGCTCGTCGTCGAGTTCCACTTCCAGCACCACGTTCAAGGCTTGATAGAACAGCTTGCGCTCGAGCGTGTTGTCGTTGTACTGCAGGAAGGTTTCCACCAGCTCTTTCGCTTCCTCGAATTGCTGCAGAACGAGATGAATCAGCAGCTTCAATTCCAGGGTCGTCAGCTGGCCCCAGACCGTGTTTTCGTCAAACTCGATGCCGATCAGGGTGGCGATGTCGCCGTACTCGTCGAGCTCGCTGTTTTCCAGGCGGTCGAGCAGGTCTTCCAGGCTGGCATCGTCCAGCTTATGCAGGTTCAGGATGTCGGCGCGGAACAGCAGCGCCTTGTTGGTATTGTCCCAGATCAAATCTTCGACCGGATACACCTCGGAATAACCGGGCACGAGGATGCGGCAGGCGGTGGCGCCCAGCTGGTCGTACTCGGCCGTGTACACTTCCTTGCCCATGCCGGCGAGGATGCCGAACAGGGTCGCCGCTTCCTCGGCATTCGAGTTCTCGCCCTGGCCGGAAAAATCCCACTCGACAAAATCGTAATCGGCCTTCGCGCTGAAGAAGCGCCACGAGACGATGCCGCTCGAATCGATGAAGTGTTCGACGAAGTTGTTCGGCTCGGTGACGGCTTCGCTGGCAAACGTCGGCTGCGGCAAGTCGTTCAAGCCCTCGAAGCTGCGGCCCTGCAGCAATTCCGTCAGGCTGCGCTCGAGCGCCACTTCCAGGCTCGGGTGCGCGCCGAACGAGGCAAACACGCCGCCCGTGCGTGGGTTCATCAGGGTGACGCACATCACCGGGTACACGCCGCCCAGCGACGCATCTTTCACCAGCACGGGGAAACCCTGTTCTTCCAGCCCCTGTATGCCCGCCAGGATGCCCGGGTATTTCGCCAGCACTTCCTGCGGCACGTCGGGCAGGGTGATCTCGCCTTCAAGGATTTCGCGCTTGACGGCCCGCTCGAAAATTTCCGACAGACATTGCACCTGGGCTTCGACCAGGGTATTGCCGGCGCTCATGCCATTGCTGACGTACAGGTTTTCAATCAGGTTCGACGGGAAATACACGACCTCGCCATCGGAATGGCGCACATACGGCAGCGAGCAGATGCCGCGCTCGGCATTGCCGGAGTTGGTGTCGACCAGGTGCGAGCCGCGCAGCTCGCCATCGGGGTTGTAGATGTCGAGGCAATATGCGTCGAGAATCTCCTTCGGCAGCGCATCCTTGCGGCCCGGCTTGAACCAGCGTTCGTTCGGATAATGGACAAAATCCGCGTTGGCGATGTCCTCGCCCCAGAACGACCCCGCGTAGAAATGGTTGTTGCTGAGGCGCTCGATATACTCGCCCAGGGCCGACGCCAGCGCGCTTTCCTTGGTCGCGCCCTTGCCGTTGGTAAAGCACATGGGCGAATGCGCATCGCGGATATGCAGCGACCAGACATTCGGAATGATGTTGCGCCACGAGGCGATTTCAATCTTGATGCCCAGGCCCGCCAGCAGGCCCGACATATTGGCGATGGTCTGTTCCAGCGGCAAATCCTTGCCGACGATATAGGTATTCGCGCCCGGCGCCGGATTCAGGGCCAGCAAGGCCTGGGCATCGGCATCCAGGTTTTCCACCTCTTCAATGACGAACTCGGGGCCCGTCTGCACCACTTTCTTCACCGTGCAACGGTCGATCGAGCGCAGGATGCCCTGGCGGTCCTTGGCCGAGATATCGGCCGGCAACTCGACCTGGATCTTGAAAATCTGCTGGTAGCGGTTTTCCGGATCGACGATATTGTTTTGCGACAGGCGGATATTTTCCGTGGAAATATTGCGCGTATCGCAATACAACTTCACGAAGTAGGCCGCGCACAGTGCCGATGATGCCAAAAAGTAATCGAACGGGCCAGGCGCCGAGCCATCGCCCTTGTAGCGGATGGGCTGGTCGGCGATGACCGTAAAATCGTCGAACTTGGCTTCGAGACGCAGCTTGTCGAGAAAGTTGACTTTAATTTCCATGAGGTAATCCAATACTGTGCTTATGAGTTAGCCGCTATTATCCTTGCTTTCCGCCGCGGGACAAAGATTGTTCACTGCGGCCGTGCTGGCCGGGAGCCGCTGGGGCAATGATGCAGGCATGATAGTTCATTGCTTTTCACCTATCGCACAGAAGGTTGTCTATATGGATATTCTTGCTGACATACAAAAATCGCAAGCTGTGATGGACGAGCTCGCATCGCAGTGCGATGTTGACCTTGGCCGTGCTGTGCGGACGTGAGTGTATTGCGGCCCGCCAAAAAAACAGCGGCTGCCCATGCCGGCGCAGCCGCTGTTTTCTTATGCGGACACGGTGGTCAGAACTTCACCCACAGCCGTCCGAAATACGACGCGCCGTTCAGACCGAACTGTACGCTGTCGTACTTGAAGCCGTTGTCCGTCTCGTCCGCGTTTTGCGTGGTGGGCTTGACGTTGAAGATGTTGTTGCCGCCAAAGGTCAGCTTGGTGTTTTTGTTGATGCTGTAGGTGAAGCTCAGGTCGGCGGACGTCTTGGCCTTGTAGCGGGCGTTCGGCACGCCCTCGGCCGTGCCGCTGAAGGTGCCCAGGGTTTGCGGGCCAAAGTAGATGATGCGCAGGTCCGACTCCAGCTTGCCCGTGATGTAGTCGAAGCCCAGGGTGGCTTTCGCGCGCGGGCCGCCCTGTTCGATGAACAGGCGTTCGCGCTCGGACAGCAGCACGTCTTCAAAGCCCGTCAGTGAGGCGGGCGTCTTGACCTTCGTCACTTCCGTCTTGCTCAGGTTCAAGGCCAGGAAGGTGTTCAGGCGGTTGCCGGCCAGCTCGCCCTTGTGCGAAGCCGTCAAGTCCAGCCCGCGCGTGCGCGTGTCGATGGAGTTGACGAAGAATTGCGCCTCGCCCACGCCCAGCAAGGCCAGGCGCGCGGCCAGATCCGGGTAGTTGTCGGCATTGAAGCGGCCCGACAGCACGATGCGGTCCTTGATCTTGATATTGTACAAGTCGGCCGTCACGGAAATGGCTTGCGTCGGCGTCCAGGTGGTGCCGAACGTAAAGCTGGTGGATTTTTCCTCTTTCAGCTTGGGAATGCCGGCCGCATTGGCGACGGTGCCGCCGTTCGGCGCCAGCACCACGTCGGTGGGCACGCCGCCGATGAAGTCGGTGAAGGTGGACGAGAAATACACTTGCTGCAACGATGGCGCGCGGAAACCCGTGCTGGCCGAGCCGCGCAGCAGCACGTTCGGCGCCACTTTATAGCTGGCGGCCAGCTTGCCCGTCACGGTGGAGCCGAAATCGCTGAATTTTTCGTAGCGCAGGGCCGCCTGGGTTTTCAGGCGTTCCGTCCAGTCCAGTTCCACGTCGCCATACGCGGCGATGCTGTGGCGCTTGGCCTTGGTAGCGTCGCCGGGCTGGAAGCCGGGAAAGCCCTGGCTGCCCGCATTGCCGCCCGTGCCCACGCCGTCGGCATCGATGTAGGAGTTCGGCTCGCCGGCCATGATCTTGTATTCCTCGCTGCGGTATTCGGCGCCGAAGGCCACGTTCATGCCGCGCATTACCGTGTCGTAGTAGCGGCTGAAATCGGCGTTGCTGGTCAGTTGCTGGAACGAGAAGCCGCCCGCGTCAAAGTTGCTGGCGCTGACGCCCTTGCCGCCATTCATCAGGTCGAGGTTGGCGATCGAGGCGTTCAGGGTATGGCTGATGTCGTAGCGCATCTTGTTGTAGCCATAGGTTTGCGAAAAGTCCGCATGCCATTCGCCGATCTGGCTGCGGTGGCCGATGGTGGCGTACTGGTCGTCGATCTTGCCGTTAATGAAGGGTACGAAACCGTCCGGGTACATGGCGGCCGAATTGCGTGATGGAATGTCGTCGCTGCCGATGCCGCCCCGGCCGAATGCGGCGCTGGAGGCGTCGCGCGTCTGCGCGCCGGCCGTGAAGTACAGCTTGCCCGTGCCGCTGGTGGCGTAGTCGCCATTCAGGTACAGGGTCTTGTTCTTGGACTTGGTGTCGCCGATGATGCGCATGCTGTCCGCGTCGGCCCGGTTCGAGCGACCCCGGTCCAGGTATTCGCCCGTGATGGCCAGGGTGCCCTTGTCGCCCAGCGCGATGCCGCAGTAGGCGGAGGTCATGTAATTCTTGCCGTCGCCTTCCGAGTACTGGCTGTAGCCGGCCACCGCTTCGCAGCCCAGGCTTTTCTTCAGTTCGATGTCGATCACGCCGGCAATGGCGTCCGAGCCGTACTGGGCAGCGGCGCCGTCGCGCAGCACTTGCACGTTCTTGATCGCCAGCAAAGGAATCGCATTCATGTCCGTGCCCGTGTTGCCGCGGTTGCGCGCGCCGAACAGGTTGACCAGGGCCGTCGTGTGGCGCCGCTTGCCGTTCACCAGCACCAGGGTCTGATCGGAGCCGAGGCCGCGCAGGGCGGCCGAATCGATCAGGTCGGCCCCGTCGGCGCCCGTCTGGCGCGTGGAGTTGAACGAGGGCGAAATGTATTGCAGCGATTGCGCCAGGTCAAACTGGCCGCCTTGCTCGGCCACCCGGGAAATGGGGATGATATCGACCGGCACCATGGTGTCGGTGGCGGAACTGGCGACCCGGCGCGAGCCGACCACGCTGACCGTTTGCACGGGACCGTCCGTGGCCGTTGCCTCGCTGCTTTGCGCCATGGCGGCGGGACTGAAGGCGGCGAGGGCGGCGCTGCCGTACAGGCTGATGAGGATGGCTTTACGCAAGGTGGTAAGGGTCGGCACGCAGTGTCTCCAAGTGGCTGATGAGCAAGATTCGTGACTTGATTCTAGTGCCATCATTTCAGCATTCACCAGCGATACTTTGTTTTGTTATTACAAATTTGCCGTAACTGTTGTTTCCTGGTTGATTATCTTTTGGCCGCTGCCCGGCTTGCCTTGTACCGGTGCGCGATGCCCCATTCAGGTGCTGCGCTGCACCATGCCGCCCACCCAGATTGCGTCTGCGCTGTATTGCACCTCGATCAAACAGGGCTGCTGCGTCACATGGCCCTGATGCAGGCGCAACGACTGTTGTCGGTGCGCCGCCAGCGCGCCCGCCGCCACGCCCGTGGCGCTGTCTTCCAGCGCCGGGTCGCGGTGGTTGAAGTTGCGCCCTTCATATTCATGCTCGCCCGTGCGGCAGTACGCATAGCAGCCGCTGACCTGATGCAAGGCGCTCCAGTCGGCGATCAATTCCAGATTCGGCCGCAGCGCCCGCAGCGTGGTGCGGTCGGCCACTTCCAGCAGCAGCTTCGGGCTGCCGACGGAGGCGATCACGGGCGGCGACAGCAAGTGCATGTGCTGGCCCATGAGTTCGGACGGCACATATTTTTCCAGCATGACGGCCGGTGCCGGCTGCGAAGTCAAGCCGATGAAGATTCCTTCCGCGCGGCGCACCAGCTGCAAGGCTTGCCCGCGCATGGCGGTCGTCACCGTCAGCTCCGCCGGCGCGCCGGGCGCCGCCAGCAGCACGTGCGCGGCGGCCAGGGTGGCGTGCAGGCACAGGGGGCTGCGCGTGTGCGGATAAAAATAGTCGAGCACGATGGCGCCATCCGCCTGCCGGTCGAGGAAGACGCAGGCGCTGACCTGGCGTTCGCGGGCGAAGGCCTGGCGCGCCGTTTCTCCGCTGCCATCGTTTTCCACGACCAGCGCCGCATTGCCGCCACCGGGGGCGGCGCCGAAACATTTTAATAAGTGGACGATCATGGCGGTCGATGCAAAAGGTAAAACACCAGCATAAACGAAAATAGGTACAAAGCTTCTCGATGTCTTGGCCGGATGGAGTCAACGGCTGCAGTTATTGAGGCTTTCGTGGAATTGGCATATCAACAGATGATATACTTCCCGCATGCGGATCGAT
>NZ_JBWBYV010000032.1:0-130704 GCF_056174685.1 Janthinobacterium sp. BHSEK | reverse complement strand
GCCCAAGGATGCACTAAAAAAGCGTTTGCTCGACGCCATTAAAAAGTTGCCGCCGCACGCGACGGTGAGGCCCAGCGGTCTTGACGCGGCAACGGCCAAACCCCGTACGAAACGGGCAAAGACCGTTTGATGTACGGGGGTGACGGACGCCCGTCGCTCAGGCAGCCAAGCCCTTGACGAGGACTTCGGCGACCAATTCATTCAGATCCGCGCCGCGTTCCTTGGCCAGGGTCTGCAATTGCAACACCAGATCGCTGTTCAGCTTGACGGCGAACGGCACCAGGCCCAGGGCCTGATCGCGCTTGCGCTGTTCGCGGCGGTCGACGACCACCGCTTCCTTACCGAATGCACCGGCGCCGGGAACATTCATCTTTCCCATCAGTTTCTTGGCATCGCTTTTGGCCAGGTCGGTTTTTTTCATGGTTGTTTCCTGATTTTCAAAACAGCCATTCTACGCAGTAATCGGCGCGCCGCGTGGCCGGCGCGTCAATTCCTCCGCAGCGCGCCAATGGTGCGCCCCAAAAATATCATTTTGTTATTATCATTTTTATCCCATGCGTGGATGCCACGCCGGGGAAGCTCTACCTGAAAGGAAAAAACATGCATTACCTCCATGACTCCTATCGTCGCTTGCTTTTACCCATCTTCATCGCCTGCCTGGCCGTGCTGGCGGGCTGCGGCGCGGCCGGCAGCGCAGGCGACGCGGAAAACACGCCGCGCAGCGTCACCCACGTGCTCTCGCCGGGCGAACAGGTCGCCATCACGGCCACCGATACCCTGAAACTCGAGCGCGTCAACGACAGCCGCTGCCGCAAGGGCGCCGTGTGCGTGTGGAAAGGCTACGTCAGCTACAGTTTCAGTTTGCTCAACAGCGCGGGCGCCACCGATATCGTCTTGTCCGAGTCCATGCCCGGCGCCGCCAGCTCCGTGACCGTCAACCACCTGACGTTCACCCTGCTCGACGTCGATCCGGCCACGCCGCCGGCCCTCAACGCGGCCGCGCCCACCTACCGGGTCAAGGTGAAAATCACGCAGGGCGCCCTGCCCCGCTAAGCGTCAGAAATCGTGGCGCTGGCGGCTGTCGATCGGCGCCTGTTGCCGCTCCAGCATGCCGTAATCGCGCACCACGCCGGCGATGCGCAGCCGGTAGTCGTCGAACACGCCGTGCCGGCCGGCCGACTGCGCCGCGCGGTGCGCTTCCAGCTGCCGCCACTGCGCCAGCGCCGCTTCGTCGCGAAAGAAGGATAGCGACAGCAGTTTGCCTGGATCGCTCAGGCTGCTGAAGCGCTCGATGGAAATGAAACCCTCGACCTCATCGAGCAGGGGACGCAGCGCGGCGGCCAGGTCCAGATACTGCCGGCGCCCTTCCGCACTGGGCCAGACTTCAAAAATCACGGCGATCATGCTATTTCTCCAGCGCTGAAGACAGGGATGCGGGCATTCTGCGAAGGCCGGTACGACCAGGCCAGCGGCATGCCTTCCAATGCACCGGCCCATGCCTGCAGGCAAGCCGTGGCGATGGTGTGCGCGATGGACTGCCCCGGACAGGCGTGGCGGCCATGGCCAAAGCCTGCCTCCGCATGGCCGGCGCTGGCCAGCACGACGGCGATCATCTGCCCGGCCGGCACGCGTACGCCGTGCAGTTCCACGGCATCGGCCGTGTAGCGGCGCGTGTTGTGGATCGCGGGATCACGCCGGCTGACCTCGCGCAGCAGGGCCGGCCATCGCTCGGGCGCGGCGCGCAGTTGCGCGAACAACTGCGGCTGCGTGCACAAAGCGACCGTGGCATTGCCCAGCAGACCGGCCGTGGCGTCGCACGTCTGCGACAGCAAGCCCACAAGGTTGGCCAGCACGCCGCCCGATGCCGGCCAGCCCCTGGCATCCGCCCCGGCCACGATGTCGTGCAGCAAGCTGCCGGGCAACGCCTGTCCCTCGCGCAGCAACACGCTAAAACCTTGCAACAGAGCATCGGCCGCTTGCTGCGCGCCAGCCAATTGTTCCCCATTGCTCAGCGGCGACAAACAGGCAACAAAGTCGCGCGTCCAGGCGGCCAGCGCCGGCCATTGCGCTGGCGCAAAGCCCAGCAAGTCCGCCATGACAAACAGGGGCAGCTCAAAAATCGCTTCGTTCAGCTGGACGGCGCTGCCGGGAACGCGGCCGCCGGCAATCTGCATCACCCGTCCATGCCGGCGCGCCAGATCCACCTGGCCCAGCGCACCCGCCAGCACCTGTTTCGGCACCGCATGCCGCTCGCCCTCGTTCATGCGTACCAGTTCGGCAAAAATCGCGCCGCACGGCGTGCCTGCCAGGTTGAGCGGCACGGCCTGCCCCGGCGGCCGCACGCGGCAAGCGGGATGCCCGAGGACGGCCCGCACGCCAACGGCTCCCGTTGCCAGCCAGCAATCGAGCGGCGCCTCGAAACGCAGCGGCGGGCCTTCCGCCAGGCGGCGATAGTAGTCATACGGCGCCGCGTGGGTGACGGCGGAAAAAGGGTCGGCGGGCGGCATGCGCATTCCATTGCAGTGAAGTGGGGACACGAGTATGCTGGTCCTTCCACCACAACACTTCGCCCACGGACGAATCATGGATGACAAACTTCCCTCGGCCGACATGGGCCTGGCGCAACTGGCCGGCGCCATCGCCGAACCGGCCCGCGCGCGGATGCTGTGCAGCCTGCTCGATGGCCATGCGCGCACAGCCACGGAATTGGCCACCTTGGCCGAGGTGGGCGCCTCGACGGCCAGCGCCCATCTGAGCCGCTTGCGCGAGGATGGCTTGCTGTCGATGCTGGCGCAGGGCAAGCACCGCTATTACCGCCTGGCCAGCGTGGAGGTGGCGCGGGCGCTGGAAGCGCTGCTGGTGGTGGCCGGCGTGCCCGCAACACCCTTTACGCCCACCACGCCGGACCGCTTGCGCCATGCGCGCACCTGCTACGACCACATGGCCGGCACGGTCGCCGTCGCCATGCACGACCAGTTGCGCGCGCAAGGCTGGCTGCTCGACGATGGCGGCGAAGGCGAATATCGCCTGTCGGAAGCGGGCGCAGCCGGCATGGCGGCGCTGGGCATCGACGTGCCGCAACTGCACAAGCAGCGCCGCCGCTTCGCCTGTGCCTGCCTGGACTGGAGCGAACGGCGCGCCCACGTGGGCGGGGCGCTGGGGGCGGCCCTGCTGCAGCTGGCCCTGCGCCGGCGCTGGGCCGAGCGCGAACTCGACAGCCGTGCCCTGCGCATCGCACCGGACGGCGAGCAGCGCCTGCTGGCGGCCCTGGGTGCAACATGATCGCCTTCGAAGGTTTGTCCAAACACTACGGCACGTTCGAGGCCGTCAAGCCGCTGACCTTGCAGGTGGGCAAAGGAGAGGTTTTCGGCTTCCTGGGTCCGAACGGGGCCGGCAAGACCACCACCATCCGCATGCTGATGGGCATCCTCGTGCCCAGCGCCGGCCGCGTGCTGGTCGATGACCTCGATTGCCACCGCGATGGCGCCGCCGTCAAGCGCAAGGTGGGCTACCTGCCCGACACCCCCATCTTTTACGATTATTTACGCGGACGTGAAATCCTGCAATTCGTGGCCGAAATGCATGGTTTTTCGCGCGCGGAAGCGGCCGATCGCGCCGCGCGCCTGTTGACGGAATTCGGCCTGGACGAGGCGGCCGAAGACTTTGCCGTCAATTACTCGCTGGGCATGAAGAAAAAACTGGGCCTGGCCTGCGCGCTGATCCATGATCCGGCCGTGCTGATCCTCGACGAGCCGATCAACGGTCTCGATCCGCGCGCCTCGCGCGACGTGCAGGAACGGCTGTTACGCATCGCCGCCGCCGGCACCACCATCTTTGTGTCCACGCATTTGCTGGACATGGCGCAAAAGCTGTGCAGCCGGGTCGCCATCATCCACCGGGGTGCCCTGGTGGCCACGGGCAGCCTGGATGAGATTCGCCGGCAACTTTCCAGCGATGGCAGCCTGGAAGACCTGTTCTTGCAACTTACCGACGACACCGCATGACACCGGCGCCGCCCACCGCCTGGCGCGCCGTCTGGCTGCTGACGCGTTTGCGCCTGCAGCGCCTGCTCAACGTCAGCGGCCGTGGCCTTTCCTTCACGAAAAACAATAAAAGCCGCCCCGCCACGCCCGGCAAGCGCGGCGGGCGCTGGCTGCCGGGCGCGCTGCTGCTCGTGCCCATGCTGTTTTCCTTCGGCAGCATCGCCCGCCATAGTGTACTGAACATGCATTGCCTGCTGGACCAGGTGGCCGCCTGCCAGGCGCGCGGCAGCCTGTACACGGACAGCCACCTGCTCGACTCCGTCATCGCGCAATTGATGGCCACGCCGTTCAGCGCGGCGCTGATCGGCGGGCTGACCCTGCAGCTGGCGCTGCTGTGGCTGGTCAGCGTCCTGCTACCGCTGGGCATGGGAGAGCTATCGAAGCCGGACTGGGACCTGGAATGGCTGGTCACCCTGCCTATCGAGAAAAGCACCGTGCTGTGGGCGCGCGTGCTCGAACGCACGCTCGTTAACCCGGCCGGCTTGCTGGCCCTGTGGCCCAGCACGACCATGATCGCCTGGTATGCGGGCCAGGGCTGGCTGTCCCCCGTGACGGCGCTGCTCGCCAGCCTGGTCCTGCTGACCCTGGCCGCCATGCTGCGCACCCTCGTCGACACGGGCTTGCGCCTGTCGCTCAATCCATCCCAGCTGGGCAACCTGCAAGCCGTGATTTCGCTGGCCGGTCTGTTGCCCATGTATCTGGGCATGTCCTTCGGCATGGGCACGGGCGGCTTCGCGTATGCATGGGCGGCCGCCATGCCCGCCTGGAGCGGCTGGACGCCGCCGGGCCTGCTGGTACGGCTGCTCAGTGCCGAGGGTATCGCCGCCTTGCTGCCTGCCTCCCTGCTGCTGGCGCAAGTGCTGCTATTGATGGGGCTGGGCATGGCCATCCTGCGCCGCCAGCTGCGCCACGGCGTCGTGGGCGCGGGCCAGCGCGAAGGCGCGCGCAAGCCGGCACTGGCGCCATCGGCCTCACGCCGGTGGCGCCCGCGCCTCGGCACGGCGATCCAGCGGCGCGAACTGACGTTACTCTTGCGCGACCGCAATTTTCTCGTGCAAACCCTGTTGCTGCCCCTGCTGATCCTCGGCGGCCAGGCGGTATTCTCGGGCCAGGCGCGCGACCTGCACGCGCTGCTGGCCAACCCCGTCCTGCTGGCCTCCACCGGCTTTTTCCTCGGCAGCTACGTGCTGATGATGTCGGCCTTCCAGACCCTGAACAAGGAAGGCGGCGCGCTGTGGCTGCTGTACACGTTTCCCGTTTCCGTCGAGCAGGCACTGCGGCAAAAGGCGCAGCTGTGGGCCGCGCTGGCCCTGCTGTATCCATTGATCCTGTTCGGCGCGGCGCTGGCCTGGCTGCCCGCCTGGTCGTGGCAGACGGCAGGCCTGATGCTGCTGGCGCTGGCCGGCATTCCCCTGTACGCGGCAATCGCCGTGGCGCTGGGCGTGTTTGCCAGCGACCCGCTGGCCACCGAGGCAACGGCAAAGGTGCGCCCAGCCTATATGTACCTGTATCTGCTGTTGACCGGCCTGTACATTGCCGCGCTGGCCGCCGGCAGCGCCGTGCAGCAACTGGTGTTTGTCGCGCTCACGGGCGCGCTGGCCGTGGCCCTGTGGCAAAAGGCGCGCGACGCGCTGCCCTACCTGCTCGATCCCGCCGCCTCGCCGCCGGCCACGGTCTCGGCGGCCGACGGCCTGATCGCCGCCATGCTGTTCTTTATTCTGCAAACCCTGCTGTTGATCCTGCTCAAGGACCAGGTGGCCGGCGTGCTCACGTATGTGCTGCTGCGCCTCGTGTATTGGCGCGCCGGGACGACGGGCGTGCCGCGCATCGGACAGGGCCGCCAGCCGTGGTGCTGGGGAGGCGCGGGCGCCTGTATCGCGGCGCTGGCCGGCATCGGCTGCGCGGCCTTGTTGCCGCCGGCCGCTTCGCCATTGATCCAGATCAATGGCAACGGACTATGGCTGGCGGGACTGACGCTGCTGGCCGCGCCCCTGTGCGAGGAATTCCTCTTCCGCGGCTTGCTGCAGGGCGGCTTGCGCCGCTCACTGCCGGCCTGGCAGGCGGTCGGCATCGCCGCCGCGCTGTTTGCCATGATGCATCCGCCCGCCGCCATGCTGCCCGCCTTCGTGCTGGGCCTGTGCGCGGGCCTCGCGTACGAACGCAGCGGCGCGCTGCTGGCGCCCATGCTGGTACACGCCGGCTACAGCGCCGCCCTCCTCGCGTATCAGCTGCATACGTAATCACCGGCAAATTTGCTAGAATCGCACACGTTTCCGTCCGTATCCCAACCAATGACTACGCACAGATCGCGCATGAATCCACGCTTGTTTGCCCCCTTGATCCTCGTTGCGCTGCTGAGCGGCTGCACGGTACTCGCCCTGCGCCCCAACCGCGGCGTCGAAAACCGCACGTTCACCGTGCAGGAAACACCGCGCCTGCGCATCGACGCGCCCAAGGCGCGCATCCAGAACCCGATGCCCAACGACCACTTCATCGGCATCGCCCTGTCCGGCGGCGGCAGCCGCGCGGCCAATTTCTCGGCCGCCTCGCTGGAGCAGCTGGAGCAGTTCGGCCTCGTCAGCGGCGCCTCGGCCATCTCCGGCGTTTCGGGCGGCGCCATCGCGGGCGGCTACTATGCGCTGCATGGCAAGCGGACGGATTGGCCTTTGCTGCGCAGCAAACTGAAAACGGATTTCTTCGGCCAGACCATTTTGAAACCGGCCAACCTGACGACGATGTTGCTCACGAACAAGACGCGCACATCCTTCCTGTCCGACGTGTTCGACGATGTGCTGTACGACAAGAAAACCTACGAGGACTTGCCGCACGACGGCCCCATCTTCCTGGCCAACGCGACGGATGCCACCGATGGCGGCAAGCGCGTGGTGTTTTCCTATGAGTATTTCTACAGCACCCTGCATTCGCCGATCCAGGATATCCGCCTGGCCACGGCCGTGGCCACCTCGGCCGCCTTTCCCGGCGTGTTCGATTCCGTCACCTTCGAGCGTTTCCGTCCGAAAAACAGTTTCGTGCCGGAACTCGGTTCCGAGTCGCGCGAATCGCCGTCCTACGTGCACCTGTTCGACGGCGGCGCGGCCGACAACCTGGGCGTGGAAACCCTGTGGGACGTGGCCCTGACGCAGCTGTACGGCAACGACATGGCCGTCGTGCCGCCGCGCCTGAACAGCAAGCCCTTCATCCTCATTTCCATCGATGCCAACGCACCCAATTCCAGCGCCGTCTTCGAAAAGATGTCGGACGAGCGCCAGCCGCTGGACCGCATCTTCAACAAGAATATCTATGATGCCGTCGACGCCCTGTTTTCGCGCCAGCGCAAGGAAAACCTCGTCAAGATGGGCTTTGGCCAAGCCCGCTTCGATACCATCACGCATGAAAACTTTGGCGACTTGAGCCAGAAATTCGTCAAGGGCAAGCGCACGTCGGCCTTTGCCATTCCCGTGCTGTGCCGTCCCCACCTGGGCCAGTACCGCTGCGAGGTCGATGCGGCCGATCCCCTGCCGGGCCAGATCCGCACGCGGCTGGAAGGCTTTGCCTGGCATATTTCCATCGACCAGATCGCCTCGCTGGCGCTGCGCCTGTCCAGCGGCGATGCGCAAATCGACGGCGCGCGCAAGGAAGAGCGCGCCGCCCTCGTCAAGCTGCAGCGCCTGGCCACGCAGACGAAAACCCATCTGAAACTGACGGGTCCGGAAAACTGCAGCCCGGACGTCCTGCAATCGGCCCTGTACAGCGCCGCGCGCGTGCTGATCCTCGACGACGAGGAATCACGCTTCGCCCTGTGCGATTACATGCTGGCGGGCCAGCTGATCAATGACGACACCGTCTGCAAGCAGCGCTATGTGCACGCCGTGCCCCGCTTCGCCATCGAAAGCGAAGATTTGCAGTACCGCAACCTGAGTTCGGACGGCAATTCCGTGAACGTGCCGATCCGCTGCAAGAAGTGAGCGCGCACAAAAAAGCCCGCACGATCGCTCGTGCGGGCTTTAGCGCAAGGATTCCTGGCGCCCGGTTAATTTAGATCAATCGACCTTAAATCAAGCGACTACGCCTGCGCATGTAGCTGCGGCTTAACGCACCCTCCAGTTCCTGCTCCGTCTTATGCTGGTTCACCGTGTACAGGGCCCACAGGGCCGCCGGCGCCCAGCCGATCACAGTGCACTGCAAGATCAAGGCGGCGGCACCGGCCAGCGGGCGCCCCAGCATGAAAAACGTGAGACACGGAAGTAGCAAGGCTATCAGCAATCGCATCACGACATACTCTCCTTCAAAATAGAGCAGCGGACAAGGGCCGGTATCCGGTCCGTCCCCCGCCCGCTGCGTACTGCTCCTTATAGATGCACTGAGATTTGGGGCATCAGGTCGTCAAAGGTGCGACCGTTGCCGTTTTCTCCGATGGCGTGCATCTTCCATTCGCCGTTATGGCGGTACAGCTTGGCCATGATCTGTGCCGTGTGGGAACCTTGCACAGACAGGTTGAAACGCGCGACTTCCTGGTTATTGCTCGCATTCAAGATGCGGCAATAGGCGTTTTCCACCTGCGAGAAGTTCTGGCCAGTAAAGCTGTTGACGGTGAAGACCAGGCTTTTCACGTGCGCCGGCACCTTCGACAGATCGACATTGATCTGTTCGTCGTCGCCATCGCCCGCGCCCGTGCGGTTGTCGCCCGTGTGGACAATGCTGCCGTCCTTGCTTTTCAGCTGGCGGAACCAGACGATATCGGACGTGCCCTTGTTCTCGTCGAACATGACGCACGACGCGTCCAGGTCGACGGCTTCCGTCTTCGAACCGAAACCGAGGAAACCCTTGGTCTTGGCCGCATCCCAGCCCAGGCCCATGGTGATACGGGTCAGGGTGGTACCAGCTTCTTTGTCCAGAGAAATCTTCTGGCCCTTGCTCAAATTGACAGACATACGCATAGCTCCTGTTTGGTTGGTTGCATCAAGTACTCTTACGCCGGCTTGCTTTGCGTCCAGGCGAGGAAGGCCGCGCGGTTGCGCGAGCACACGAGGATTTTTCCCGTGCCTGAAAACTTCAGCACCATGCCTTCGCCGCTGGTCTGGCTATTGATCAAATTACCCAGAAAGCCCCCGCTGCTGCCGGTCGTGATGGAAATTTCGTATTGCAGGCGGTTGTCCCAGCACACGACGTGCGAGTTATCGATCACCACGTCCTTGCCAGGCGTCACTTCCAGTTCCGACATCGCGCCAAAACCGGACACCGCCAACTGGCCGCTGCCTGCCGTCTCGGTGATGAAAAAACCACCGCTCTGGGCAAACAGCGCATTGCCAAGGCTTTGCGTGCGCACCTTCAATTCCACGCCAGAGCTGGCCGCCACGAAGGCGCCGTCGCTGATCATGTATTGCTGGGCGCCAACCTCGAGCACCCGCATCGCGCCGGGCAAGGTGGGCGACAGCAGACAGTCGCCGTCGCCCCGCATGGCCTCGATATGCTGCTGAAAGAACGATTCCCCGTTGGCAAAGGTGCGCATCAGCGCAGCGCCTATGCCGCCCGTCATCTTGCCTTTCAGCTCAAGATTGGTTTCCATCATCACCATCGCATCGGATTCGCAATAAATCTTCTCGCCCTTGGCCAGCGATACATGCAGAAACGGGTCGACGTCCCCTGTTACATTAAAAACCGGCATTCAACTGTTCCTTCCTCAACTAGATAATGATGGGGCGCTCCACACAGTAGACCGCCTTTACTGCAGAGTAACGGTGCCGCACAAAACCGTAGCGAGCGGATGTGATTTGTGGCCGAGAAGCGCAACCGTACTTTAGTACGGGGGCGCCGAGCCGGTGAGCATCGCCGGCCGCAAAGCGCACCGCGCAGTAGGTTTGGTGTGGCTACCTTATACGCCGACGCCGAACGAGGCAGCCAAAGGACCTAAACCGCCTTTATATCCCTGGCCGATGGCCTTGAATTTCCAATCGCCGCCATTACGGTAGATTTCGCCGAAGACCATCGCCGTTTCCGCCGAGCCGTCTTCCGACAGGTCGAAGCGGGCGATTTCCGTGTTGCCGTTGGCATTCACGCAACGCACGTACGCCTTCGATACCATACCAAAGTTTTGCTTGCGCGCCTCGGCATCGTGAATCGTGACGCAGACGGCGATCTTGTCGATCTCGGCTGGCACCGTGGCCAGGTCGACGACGACGGTTTCATCGTCGCCATCGCCGGCGCCCGTGGTGTTGTCGCCCGAGTGGGTGACGGAACCGTC
Organism: Janthinobacterium sp. BHSEK; assembly: GCF_056174685.1. NCBI lineage: Bacteria > Pseudomonadati > Pseudomonadota > Betaproteobacteria > Burkholderiales > Oxalobacteraceae > Janthinobacterium > Janthinobacterium sp. BHSEK. The sequence continues at coordinate 120,420 of NZ_JBWBYV010000032.1, read as the reverse complement.
GCTCGACTTCAGGTTGTTGTAGAAAATCATGTCGACGTCGGCACGAACCTTGCCGTCGGCCTTCAGCAGGAACACGGAACCGTCGATGTCGAACGCGGCGCCGTCGGTGGCGCGGGCATCCCAGCCCAGGCCGATGATCATCTTCGAAATGCCAGGGGCTTCCTTGCTCAGGTTGACGTTGCCGCCTTTTTGCAGACTGATTGCCATGATGTATTTCTCCTATGTGGGTTGTATATGACCAGACACCTGGCGTCCTCCACCGGCCTGACTCCCCAGGCCGGCGGCGACGCTTGCTGCAACTTGCCGACAAACGGGTGCAGTCGTTTGCCGCGCATTCTTTACACTGCCTTGACCGCTTCCAGCGCTTCCGTCGGGCCTTCTTCGAGGGCCATCCTGCGCTTGTAGCGGATCGACGACCACAGCGAGGCGAGAATGAAGGCCACGCCGATCAGACCCGTGAAGATCTCGGGAATGTGGAACTTCATGCTGACCAACATGATCACGGCCAGGATACCGATCGCATAGTGCGCGCCGTGCTCCAGATAAACGAACTCGTCGAGCGTTCCCTTGCGCACCAGGAACACCGTCATCGAACGCACGAACATCGCGCCGATTGCCAGGCCCAGCATGATGATCACGACATCCTTGGTGATGGCGAACGCGCCGATCACGCCGTCAAAACTGAACGAGGCGTCGAGCACTTCCAGGTACAGGAAGCCGCCAATACCGCCGCGCTTGATGATGTCGCCCATGTTGCCGTCGCCGTTATCGCCTTCCAGCAAACCGCTGATCACATCGACGCCCACGTAGGTCAGGATGCCCCACAGGCCGGCCGTCAGGACCACCAGCTTCTGGCCTTCTTCGATCATCGACAGGCTGACCATCAGGGTACCGAGCGCGATCATCACGGAAATCGACGAAATCTTGCCCAGCGCGCCCAGTTTTTCTTCAATCCGGCCCAGCCAGTGCGTTTCTTTCTCCGAATCCAGCAGGAAGTTCAGGAACACCAGCAGCAGGAAGATGCCGCCGAAAGCCGCCACTTCCGCGTGGTGATTCGTCAGGTGCATCGAATACTGTTCCGGATTGCTCAGTGCCAGATTCCATACCTCCATCAAGCCCAGGTCCGCCGCTTGCGCCACGATGACCAGCGGGAACAGCAGACGCATGCCGAAGACGGCGATGATGATGCCCACGCCGAGGAACAGGTTCTGCCAGAACTTGTCCCAGTTCTTCAGCACCGAGGCGTTGACCACTGCGTTGTCGAACGACAGCGAGACTTCCATCACGCCGAGGATCACCGCGATACCGAGCGCCGCCAGCATCGTCTGCACGCCACCGTGCGTGTAACCCCACCAGGCGGAAATGCCCAGGCAGATAAATGTCACTAGAAATGACACTCTGAAATGTTTCATCGATAGTTCCCCGTTATCCAAATTCAATGGAACGTAGTATAGAGACGTGTGACACATTTAAAAATAGAAGATAATGGAAGTATTACTTCGTAAAAACAGAAGATAGAGGGTGCAGCGATGAAAACCACGGGATTCAATTACCGCCATTTGTATTTCTTTTGGGTCGTCGCCAAGGAAGGCGGCGTGACGCGCGCGGCTGAACGGCTGGGACTGGCAGTGCAAACCATCAGCACCCAGCTGGCCCTGCTGGAAAAGGAACTGGGCCGCTCCCTGCTGCAGCCGCAGGGACGGCGTCTGGTGCCGACCGAAGCGGGCCGCCTGGCGCTCGGCTATGCGGACCAGATCTTTTTGCTGGGCGAACAGATGCAGGATGCGCTGGCCGACACGGACGCGGAAAAGATGCGCCTGACGGTGGGTATTTCCGATTCCCTGCCGAAACTGATGGCCTACCGCATGCTCGACGCCACGCGCAGCCTGGACCAGCCCGTCAAGCTCGTGTGCCTGGAAGATGAGTTCGAATCGCTGCTGGCCGACCTGGCCCTGCACAAGCTGGACCTGGTCTTGACGGACCGCGCCGTGCCGGCCGGCGCCAGCCTGCGCGTCTCCAGCCACCTGTGGGGAGAGAGCGCCATGAAGCTGTTCGCCATCCCCGCGCTGGCCGCACAGTACCGCGGCAATTTCCCGCACAGCCTGCACGGCGCGCCGTTTCTGCTGCCCGCGCGCAACAATGCCCTGCGCGGGCGCATCGACGAATGGATGGTGCAGCAAGGCGTGCGCCCCGACGTGGTGGGCGAATTCGAGGACAACGCCATGCTCAACGCCTTTGGCCGCAAGGGCCTGGGCCTGTTCTTCGCCTCGGCCAGCCTGGCGGCCGACATCGAGGAGCAATTCGGCGCCGTGCTGGTGGGTGACGCCTCGTCCCTGCGCGAGCAGTTTTATGTGATTTCCAACGAGCGCAAGATCATGCATCCGGCGCTCGATGTCATTTTGGCCGCCATCCAGGGCCAGCCAAAGATTCACAAGGAAACCTGATAAATCCATTCGAAAATAACGTTTGAATAATCAATCAAAAGCGATTGTAATGAAGCCTGAGACAAACACGCACCCGTCCCTCGCTGGAAGGGTGCGATCACCATAAAAAACAGGAGCGGCACCATGTCCACGGCAGGCAAGACGATCGATATTCCCGATCTCATCAATAACAACAGGATCGGCTCCTTCCAGATCGGCATGCTGATCCTGTGCGGGCTGTGCGTCATCATGGATGGCTTCGACGTGCAGGCGATGGGGTACGTGGCGCCCGCCATCATTGCCGACTGGCATGTCAGCAAGGCCAACCTCGGCCCCGTGTTTGGCGCGGGCCTGCTGGGCATGCTGGTCGGCTCGCTCGTCTTCAGCATCACGGCCGACAAATTCGGCCGCCGTCCCGTGCTGATCGGCTCGACCATCTTCTTTTCGCTGTGCATGCTGGTCACGCCGCTGGCCACCACCATCGAGCAATTGCAGCTGATCCGCTTTATCACGGGACTGGGTCTGGGCGCCGTGATGCCGAACGCCATGGCGCTGGCCGGCGAATACAGCCCCCTGCGCAAGAAAGTCACCTTGATGATGCTGGTCTCGTGCGGCTTTACCCTGGGCGCCGTGCTGGGCGGATTATTGTCCGCCGCGCTGATTCCCGCCTTCGGCTGGCAATCCGTGTTTTACGTGGGCGGCGTGGTGCCGCTGGTGATCGGCGTGCTGATGTTCTTCCTGCTGCCGGAATCGATGCAATTCCTGGTGCTCAAGAAACGCAAGCTGGATCAAGTCGCCAAGTGGCTCAAGCGCATCGATCCCACCGTCAACATCACGGCCGACACGCAATACCTCGTGCACGAGAAGGAACACAAGGGTGCGCCCGTGCTGCAATTGTTTACGGGCGGCCGCGCGAAGATGACGATTCTGTTGTGGGTCATCAACTTCATGAACTTGCTCAATTTATATTTCCTGTCCAACTGGCTGCCGACGATCGCCAGGGAAGCGGGCCTGTCGACGGCCAACGCCGTGCTGGCCGGCACGGCCCTGCAAGTGGGCGGCACCATCGGCACCCTCGTCATGGGCCAGCTGATCGACCGCTCCAGCTTCCGCCGCATCCTGCTGCCATGCTTCCTGGTCGCTGCCGTGGCCATTGCCCTGATCGGCCGTCCGGACGTGTCGCTGGCCTTCCTCTTCATCACCATCTTCATCGCGGGTTTCTGCGTGGTGGGCGGCCAGCCGGCCGTCAACGCCCTGGCGGCCAGCTACTATCCGACCACCTTGCGCTCGACGGGCATCGGCTGGAGCCTGGGCGTGGGCCGCATCGGCTCCATCATCGGTCCCGTGCTCGGTGGCGAGCTGATCCGCCTGAACTGGCCCAACAGCACGATTTTCCTCGTCGTCGCCATCCCCGCCATCGTCTCGGCCGTCATGGTCTTCGCCATGCGCGGCGGGCCGCAAACGGCCGCCAAAGCGTAATGCCACCGTCCGCGCGCCCGCCTGCACAGGCGGGGCGCGCGGCTAAATTAGGCTATGCCGGCCTTCGTCGTTTAAGATGACGTTTTAACAGCCCATCTTTTGCGCCCCCATGCACAATGTCTTGCTAGTCCTGCTCGCCCTCTTCCTGGTCGCGCTGAACGGTTTTTTTGTTGCCGCCGAGTTTGGCATCGTCACCTTGCGGCGCACGCGCATCCGCGCCATCGCCAAGACACAGGGACTGCGGGGCCGCATCCTGGCCAAGGTGCATGGCCAGCTCGACGCCTACCTGTCGGCCTGCCAGCTGGGCATCACGCTGGCGTCGCTGGGCCTGGGCTGGGTCGGCGAACCGGCGTTCGCCGGCTTGCTGGAACCGCTGTTCGGCGCCATCGGCGTCACTTCGCAAGAGCTGATCCACGGCGTGTCCTTCGTCGTCGCCTTCAGCGTGATTTCCTTCCTGCATATCGTCGTGGGCGAACTGGCGCCCAAATCGATGGCCATCCGCAACCCGGAAGCCGTCGGCCTGTGGAGCGCGATTCCCCTGTACGGCTTTTACTGGACCATGTATCCGGCCATCTACCTGCTCAACGCCAGCGCCAACTGGGTGCTGCGCATGGCGGGCCTGTCCGGCAAGGGCGGCCACGATGCCCATTACTCGTCCGAAGAACTGAAACTGATCCTGCGCACCAGCCAGCCCGGAGAAAAGTTTACGCGCGACGAGCGCAACATCCTGGCACAATCGCTTGATTTCGAACAGATGACGGTGTCGGACCTGATGCGCCCGATCAATGAAGTGATCGCCCTGCACGCCTCGAACACGCTGGAAGAAAACCTCGACACGGTGCTGCGCAACCGTTTCAGCCGCTACCCGTATTTCGACACGAATGAAGACGACGTGTTGGGCGTGGTACACCTCAAGGATTTGTTCTTTGCCCAGCAGGCGGGCAAACCGATCACCTCGCTCACGCCGTTTTTGCGTCCCGTCGACATCATTTCCGCGCGCACGCCGGCCCTGGAACTGTTCCGGCGCTTTCGCGACGGCGCGCCCCACTTCGCCCTGATCGGCGAGAAGGGCAAGCGTCCGCTGGGTTTTATTACGCTCGATAACTTGCTGGGCGCCATGGTCGGTGAAATCCGCGACGAATTCCGCCGCAATGAAAACGACTGGCTCAAACAAAGCGACGGCACCCTGATCGGCAAGGCCAGCCTGCCCATCTTCTCGCTCGAACGCATCCTCGGCATCGATATCGAGAACGAGGAGCTGGGGCTGGACGACGTGGAATCGGTGGGCGGCTTGATCATGGTCAAGCTGGGCGACATTCCGAAGCAGGGCCAGCGCATCACCTTCGTCGACTTCGACATCGTCGTCAAGAAGATGAACGGGCCCCGCATCGTGCTGATCAAGGTAATCCCGAAACAGGAACGGGACCTCGACGCGGACTTAAGGGATTAGTCTTTTTTCAAGGTAAGCGTATCCTTGCCCTGCGGCACGGTGGTCTCGCCCACCGTCCACGTTTGTAGCAAGCTGTACAGCACAGCCAGCAAGGTCGGGCCGATAAAGATGCCGACGAAGCCGAAGGCCAGCACGCCGCCCAGCACGCCCAGCAGCACCAGCAAGAACGGCAGGCTGCTGCCGCGGCTGATCAGCATGGGTTTGACCACGTTATCCACGCCGCTGATCAGCAGCGCGCCCCACACCAGCATGAAAATGCCCCAGCCCGTCTGGCCGTCTGAAAACAGCCAGATGGCGGCGCCGCCCCAGATCAGGGGTGGGCCGACGGGAATCAGCGAAAAGATGAAGGTGGCCACGCCCAGCAGCGCGACGGCCGGCACGCCGGCGATCAGGAAGCCCAACACGGCCACCAGCGCCTGCGCCAGCGCCGTGCCCAGCAAGCCGTACATGACGCCGCGCACGGTGCGGCTGATGGTCAGTCCCACGCCCGGTGCGCTGTCGCCGATGATGCGGCCGGCGCCCGTCATCAAGGCACGGCTCAGCTGCTGGCCGTCGCGGTAGAGGAAGAAGCTGACGAACACGGCCAGGCTGGTCTGCGCCAGGCCCGTGCCCAGCAGGATGCCGCCCGAAGCGAGGAAGTGGCGCGCCGGCTCCAGCATCGTCTTGCCCAAATTCAATAATTCCTCGCGATCGGCGAGCAGGCGCTCCACGTAGCCGGCGATGGTTTCGCCCACCACGGGAATGCTGGCCAGCCAGGCGGGCGGATGCAGGCCGCCCGTTTCCAGCGCCGTACGCAACTGTTCATAGATGCGCGAGACGTTATCGGCCAGGTTGTAGGTGACGAGGGCCAGCGGCAGCACGATGACCAGGAGCAATGACAGGGTCATGATGGCGGCCGCCCAGTTGCGTCGGCCTTTCAGGCGGTCGAGCAGGAGGAGATACAAGGGCCAGCTGGAAATGCCCACGCAGGCGGCAAACAGCATGGCGGCGAGGAAGGGCCGCAAGACGAAAAAGCAGCCGATCAACAAGAAGATGATGGCTGCCAGGCGGGCGTGGGGCTCGAAACGTTTGTCCATGTACTGCAAATCCTGAAGATGGCGCCCGGGGGCGCGACCGGATCAGGATAGCAGAAGTTTAAGATCGTGCGCGATGGCGGCAGGCTTTTCGCCGTGGCGCACGAACAGGCGGATCTTGCCTTCGCGGTCGAACACATAGGTGCCGGCCGTGTGGTCCACCGTGTAGCTGCTGTCCGTTTCGCCTTCCACCTTGGCGTAATACACCTTGAATTCCTTGGCCACCTTGGCCGTCGCGGCCGCATCGCCATACAGGCCCACGAAGCGCTTGTCGAAGGCGGGCACGTACTGCGCCAGCAATTGCTGCGTGTCGCGCTCGGGGTCGACCGTGACGAACAGCACCTGCACCTGGTCCGCCTGCGGCCCCATTTCCCGCATCACCTGCGCCATGTCGGCCATGGTGGTGGGGCACACGTCCGGGCATTGCGTGTAGCCGAAGAACATCAGCACCAGCTTGCCCTTGTAGTCCGCCAGGGTGCGCGGCTGGCCCGTGTGGTCCGTCAGCGCGAATTCGCGCGCGTAGCCGAGGCCCGTCACGTCCGTATTCTTGAATGCCAGCTTGGGCGCGGCAGGCTTGCCGCAGCCGGCGAGGACGACGGCCAGCGCGGCCGCCAGCAACAGAGTCAGGTATTTTTTCATGTTCCGAGGGGAATGTAATGGTCGACCAGCAAAGCCGCGAACAGCAATGCCAGATAGACGATGGAATACGTAAAAGCTTTGCGCGCGATCAAGTCCGTGTAGTGGCGGTACATCTTCCATGCATAGTACAGGAAGCCGGCATTGAGCAGCACGGCCGAGGCCAGGTAGATCAAGCCGCTCATGCGCACGGCGTACGGCAGCAAGGTGGTGGCGGCCAGCGCGATCGAATACAGCCACACGTGGAATTGCGTAAATTGCATGCCGTGCGTGACGGGCAGCATGGGCAGGCCCGAGCGCGCGTAATCGTCGCGGCGGTACATGGCCAGCGCCCAGAAGTGCGGCGGCGTCCAGACGAAAATGATCAGGACCAGCAGCCACGCCTGCATCGGCACGTCGTTGGCGACGGCCGCCCAGCCCAGCGCGGGCGGCATGGCGCCGGACAGGCCGCCGATGACGATGTTTTGCGGCGTGGCCGGTTTCAGCACCATCGTGTAGATCAGGGCATAGCCGACAAACGTGACAAAGGTCAGCCACATGGTCAGCGGATTGACGAGGTGATACAGGATCGCCATGCCCAGGCCGCCGATCACCAGCGCGAACACCACCGTCTGTTTCACCGTGATGTCGCCCATGGCCATCGGGCGGCGCGCCGTGCGGGCCATGCGCGCATCGATTTCGCGCTCGGCCAGGCAATTGACGGCAAACGCGGCGCCGGCCAGCAGCCAGATGCCGACGGTGCCGAACACCACCGCGTGCCAGTCGGGCAACTCCTCGCTGGCCAGGAACATGCCGATGACGGCGCAAAACACGGCCAGCTGCGTCACGCGGGGCTTGGTCAGCGCCCAGTACTGGGCGATGCGGGGGGAAGGTTTACGGCTGATGGTCTGAGTAGTCATTTATGCGGTACGGGAAGAACTGGCTGGTGCCGGGGGCACTGGCGCGGAGGCGCAAGCGCGCTTAGCATTGCGCGCTACATCGAGTTGGAATTTAGCCTTGTAGTTTAACATGGTCAGCAATAACACGAGCAGCGCGGCCCCGCCGTTATGCAGGACGGCGATCGACAGCGGCCAGCTCAGGTAAATCGTCGCCAGACCCGTGGCCGCCTGCAGGGCCAGCACCAGCGCCACCCAGCGGGCCGTGCCGCGCAGGGATGGCAGCTTCCATGCGCGCCACACCGTATAGCCGACGCCGGCCAGCACGATGAAGGCGAAGTTGCGGTGCACCCAGTGGATGGCCGTCAGCGCCGAAAACGGCAAATAGTGGCCGGCGGCCGTCTTGCCCAGCTCGCGCCACAGATGGAAACCGTGTTCAAAATCCATCTCGGGAATGACCTTGCCGCCGCACAGGGGGAAATCCGTGCAGGCCAGGGTGGCGTAGTTGGTGCTCACCCAGCCGCCCAGCGCGATCTGCAGCGTCAGCAGCGCGAGCGAAAAAATCGCCAGCGCGCGCACGGGACGCAGCACGGACTCTTCCGCATCGGCACGCAGCAAGGGTTGTACGGCATGGTCCTGGCGCCCGCCCAGCCACGTCAGCATGGCCAGCAGCCCCATGCCCAACAGCAAGTGGATGGTGACGATCACCGGTTGCAGCTTCAAGGTGACGGTCCAGGCACCGAACGCGCCCTGCAGGCAGACGAACAGGAACAGCGCCGTCGGCAGCGCGGGCGCGAATTCCGCGCGCTTGCTCTTTCTCCACTGGCGCCACGCCTGCACCATCATCGCCACAATCAGCACGCCGATGGCCATGGCCAGGTAGCGGTGCGTCATCTCGATCCACGCCTTGACCACCGTGACGGGACCCGTCGGCATCAGGGTTTCCGCCGCCACGATATGCTCGTGCGCCAGGAAAGGATTGGCCGAGCCATAGCAGCCGGGCCAGTCAGGGCAGCCCAGGCCGGAATCGGACAGGCGTGTAAAACCGCCGAACATGATCAGGTCGACCGTCAGGAAGACGGCGATCCACACGAGCTTGCGGTATTTATTGGCGTCCGCGGACACCCAGACCATGGTCAGCGGCAGCAGCGCCACCAGCAGACCCGTCAAGCCCAGCTGGGCCAGCGCGGAGAGATGCATCGTCGGCATGCGTTCCCCTTAACCGATCGCCGAAGCTTTAAGCAGCTTGGCGATGTCTTTCTTGATCTTGTTCGGGTCCGCGTCTTTCGGGAAGCGCATCATCAGATTGCCCAGCGGGTCGATCAAATATAAATGGTCGCTGGTCTTGCCGCCCGGCTCCACCGGCAGCCACGCCTTCAGGGCGTCGTTATTGACGCGCAGCATGCTGGTGCCGTCGAATTCGCGCATCACGAGCGTGTCGAGCGGCTGGCCATCCGTCACCAGCCAGACCCGCTCCAGGCGTTCGCGCTCCTTGCCTTGCATCAAACGCAGTTGTTGCATGTCAAACAATTGCTTCTTGCATGCTTCCTGACAATCGGACGGCCCTGTCTGCAACAGCACCCACTTGCCCTTGAACTGGGCCAGCGGTGCGGCCTTGCCGTCCAGTTCCGTCACCTGCAACTGGGCTTCCGGTATCGGGTACAAACGCGGGTCGATCAGGGCGCCATAGTTGTTGCGGCCCGTGGGCTTGATGATGTAATACGTGAAATACGAGGCGATGATGGGAAACGCGCACACGGCCACGACGGCCAATAGTTTCCACCGTCCCGTATTCTGTGCCTGCTTGTTGCTGTTGTCTTGCGTTGTGTCAGGGCTGTTTGTTTGCACGTCGAAATCCTGTAAAGACAAAAAATAGAAAGGCCATCAGTGCCAGTGCATACCACTGGAATGCATAGCCGCGGTGCTTCTCGGCCCCCAGATCGGGCGCCGGCCAGTCGCGCACGGGAAGCTGGCTGGACGCTGGCGGATCAACTGCATCGACTGTTTGTTCGAGGATAAAAGGCTGCAGGGACAGGCCGCTGGCCTGCGCCAGTTGGCCGATATCGGCATTTTGCACGATGGCGTGCGGCGCCAGGGCCGGCGCCGTGCCCAGCTCCATCACATGGCCCGCGTTCAGGCGCGCGATGCCGGAGATCGTCACCGTACCGGGCGGCGTGGCGTAATCGGGGATGCGCGTGCGCTCGGCATTGTTACGCGGCAACCAGCCCTGCGCCACCAGCACGTGCATGGGGGAACCGTCGATTTGAAATGGCGTGAGCACGTGGAAACCGGCCTGTCCCTTGTACGGGCGGTTGTCCAGGTAGACCGTCCAGGCGGGCACGAAACGGCCCGTCACGGTGACGCGGCGGTATTCGATCGCTTGCGCATCGGCCGGCAGCAGCGGTGCGGCCGTCAAGGCCAGCGGCGCAGCCCGGTTGCCAGCTTCCAGCCGGGCGGCGCGCGCGAGTTTTTCATCGCCACGGCGCTGCTGCCATTGCGCCAGCGACACGCCCAGCGCCACCAGTAGCAGCATTACAACAAATGGAATCCATCTAAAATGGAAGCGGATACGCATTACAATGAAACCTCCTCAAGCCTGGCGCTACCATCCATGAAAATCCTCGTTGCCATCGCCTTCATCCTGATCCTGGGCAGCCTGGGCTCGGCCCTGTTCTTCCTCATGCGCGACAAGGGCAAGAGCAACCGCACCGTGCAGGCGCTGGCCCTGCGCGTGGGCTTGTCGATCACCCTGTTTTTGCTGATCCTGCTGGCGCATCATCTGGGCTACATCCAGCCGACGGGAATTCATTAAGGCCCGGCATTGCCTGATTGGCAAATTCTTCACGCTAAGAAAAAAGCCGTACCCAGGATGTCCCGGTACGGCTTTTTTTTATGCTGCAGGCCGCCTAACAACCACGCGCGCCCTGCCCCGCCATTATAACCAATACACGACCACGTACAGGCCCAGCCAGACGACGTCGACGAAGTGCCAGTACCAGGCGGCGCCTTCGAAGCCGAAGTGGTGCTCGGGCGTAAAGTGGCCTTTCAGCACGCGGTACAGGATGACGGACAGCATGATGGCGCCCAGGGTCACGTGGAAGCCATGGAAGCCCGTCAGCATGAAGAAGGTGGCGCCGTAGATGCCCGACGTCAATTTCAAGTTCAGCTCGCTGTAGGCGTGCACGTACTCATACACCTGGAAGCCCATGAAGATGGCGCCCAGCAAGATCGTGGCGAACAGGAACAGGGCCGTCATGCCGCGGTGGCCGGCGCGCAGCGCGTGGTGGGAAATCGTCAACGTGACACCCGACAGCAGCAGCAGGGCCGTATTGATGGTCGGAATCCAGAACGGCGTCATCGTGGTGAATTCCTGCACCGTGCCGGCCGGGCCCGTATTGCCCCAGTGGGCGGCGAAATCGGGCCAGATCACCTTGTGGTCGAGGTCGGCCAGCCAAGGCATGGAGATGCTGCGCGCATAGAACAGGGCGCCGAAGAAGGCGGCGAAGAACATGACTTCCGAAAAGATGAACCAGCTCATGCTCCAGCGGAAGGAGTGGTCGATGCGCTCGCTGTACAGGCCCTGCTCCGATTCGCTGATGGCGTCGCCGAACCAGAAATACAGCACCAGCAGGATGCCGGCCAGGCCCAGATAGTTGACGTAGGGCCCCCAGGAGACGTCGTTGACCCAGGCCGAGGCGCCAATCATGGTCAGCAGCAGGCTGGCGCCGCCCAGCATCGGCCAGCGCGACGGGCCGGGCACGAAATAATAGGGTACGGCGGCGTGGTTGGAACTCATCATCATCTCCTCAAAAACTTGTAGGGTGGTTTTTTTGTAATTTATAAAACGACGAATTTAACAATTGAAATCAGGATGCCGATCAGGCAAGCCACCACCAGGAAGCCGGCGATGACGATGTGCACGGGATTGAGCTTGGCCGAATCCGTGTCGAAATCGCTCTTGCGGCGCAGACCCGTGAATGACCACACGACGGCCCGCAGCGAATACAGGAACGACGCTTTTTCCGGTTTGGCGGATTCGCCCATGGCACTCTCCTATTGGACGGCCGGCGTCTGAGCCTGGCTCAGACCGGCAATCTCGAAAAACGTGTACGACAGGGTGATGGTCTTCACCTCTTTCGGCAGGGCCGGATCGAGGAAGAACACCACCGGCATCTGTCGCGCTTCCTTCGGTTTCAAGGTCTGCTGCTTGAAGCAGAAGCACTCGACCTTCTTGAAGTGCGGCGTGGCGCTCTGCGGCGCGTAGCTGGGGATGGCTTGCGCGTTGACGACGCGGTTTTGCGTATTGACCACTTCATACATGACGGTCACCAATTCGCCCGGATGCACCTGCATGCTCGACACGGTGGGGCGGAAACGCCAAGGCCCTTGCGCATTGCCGTCGAACTCGACGGTGATGCTGCGCGTCGTGTCGACCTGCGTATTGTTGTCGTAGGCCACCGTGCCATCCTTCTGCGTCAGCACGTTAATGCCCATCACTTCGCAAATCTGCTTGTAGACGGGAATCAGGGCATAGCCAAAGCCGAACATCAGCACGGCAATGACCAGCAGCTTGCCCAGCATCTTGCGGTTCAGGCCGCGTGTTTCCTGTTGGTGGGGCGTCGTCACGTCAGCCACAGCCGCTTGGCGAATACGGACAGGAAGAAGAAGGCCGCCAGGGCGGCCAAGATCAGCCCGGTACGCAGGTTGTTCGGTTTTTTACGTTCGGTCATGACAGGCACTTTATTCAAGACGGGCCGCGCAACACGCCGGCCCGGGATACCTTATTTCACGGTCGGCGGCGTTTCAAACGTGTGGAACGGCGCCGGGCTCGGCACGGTCCATTCCAGGCCTTCCGCGCCTTCCCATGGTTTCGCCGGCGCAGCCTTGCCGCCGCGAATGGTCGGCAAGACCACGAAGAACAGGAAGTACACCTGCATCAGGCCGAAACCGAAGCCGCCGATCGAGGCGATCATATTGAAGTCCGTGAACTGCGCCGGATAGTCGGCGTAGCGGCGCGGCATGCCGGCCAGGCCCAGGAAGTGCATCGGGAAGAAGGTCACGTTGAACGTGATCAGGGACAGCCAGAAGTGGATCTTGCCGCGCGTCTCGTTGTACATATGGCCCGTCCATTTCGGCGACCAGTAGTAGAAACCGGCGAACAGGGCGAACAGCGAACCGGCCACCAGCACGTAGTGGAAGTGCGCCACCACATAATAGGTATCCTGCAGCTGGATGTCGATCGGCGTGACGGCCAGGATCAGGCCCGTGAAGCCGCCCATGGTAAACACGAAGATGAAGCCCACCGAGAACAACATCGGCGTTTCGAACGTCATCGAGCCCTTCCACATCGTGGCGATCCAGTTGAACACTTTCACGCCCGTCGGCACGGCGATCAGCATGGTCGCGTACATGAAGAACAGCTGGCTGGTCACCGGCATGCCGGTAGTAAACATGTGGTGCGCCCAGACGATGAAGGACAGAATCGCGATCGACGCCGTGGCGTAGACCATCGAAGCGTAGCCGAACAAAGGTTTACGGGCAAACGCGGGCAGGATCTGCGAGACGATGCCGAAAGCCGGCAAGATCATGATGTAGACCTCGGGATGGCCGAAGAACCAGAAGATGTGCTGGTACATGACGGGATCGCCGCCGCCTGCCGCGTTAAAGAAGGACGTGCCGAAATGGCGGTCCGTCAGGGTCATGGTAATCGCGCCAGCCAGCACCGGCATGACGGCGATCAAGAGATACGCGGTAATCAGCCAGGTCCAGCAGAACATCGGCATTTTCATCAGGGTCATGCCAGGGGCGCGCATGTTCAGGATGGTGACGATGATGTTGATCGAACCCATGATGGAGGAGGCGCCCATCAGGTGCATGGCGAAAATCGCCATGTCCATGCCGGGGCCCATTTGCGTCGACAGCGGCGCGTACAGGGTCCAGCCGGCAGCCGTGGCGCCACCGGGCACGAGGAAGGACGTGGCCAGCAGCAGCGCGGCCGGCGGCAGCAGCCAGAACGAGAAGTTGTTCATGCGGGCAAACGCCATGTCGGACGCGCCCACTTGCAGCGGGATCATCCAGTTGGCATAGCCGACGAAGGCCGGCATGATGGCGCCAAATACCATCACCAGGCCGTGCATGGTGGTCAGTTGATTAAAAAATTCAGGGTGGAAAAATTGCAAGCCTGGATGAAACAGTTCCGTACGGATCATCAGGGCCAGCACGCCGCCCGACAGCAGCATGATGAACGAGAACCACAGGTACAAGGTACCGATATCCTTGTGGTTGGTGGCAAACAGCCAGCGGCGGTAGCCGGTCGGGTGGTCGTGGGCATGGTCGTGATCGTGACCGGCGTGGTCCAAGGTGCTCGTGCTAGTACTCATATGCGGCTCCTAATTACTTGCGTGCAGCCACGACTTCGGCTGGTTGAACGATGTTCTCTGCGGCCTTGTTCGACCAGGAATTGCGCGTGTAAGTGATCACTGCGGCAATTTCCGTGTCGGACAGCTGTTTCCATGCCGGCATTTCAGCGGGATACTTGCCGCTCTTTTGCCCGTTCAGCAAGACGTGGATCTGATCGGCTTTCGGGCCGTTCACCACGGCCGAGCCGTCCAGCGGCGCAAACGCCCCCGGTACGCCCTTGCCCGTCGCCTGGTGGCAGACCACGCAGTTGGCCGCATACACTTTCTCGCCCTTGACCTTCAATTCGTCGATGGTCCACACCTTGCTTGGATCATCAGCCAATGCCGCCATTTCCTTTTGTTTTACATCAACCCAGGCCTTGTAGTCGTCGGCGGAGACGACCTTGACGACGATGGGCATGAACGCGTGTTCCTTGCCGCACAGCTCGGCGCAATTGCCGCGGAAGGTGCCGATATGGTCGGCCTTGAACCAGGTGTCGCGCACGAAGCCGGGAATCGCATCTTGCTTGACGCCAAAGGCGGGCACGGACCAGGCGTGGATGACGTCGTTGGCCGTCAGCACCACGCGGATCTTCTTGTTGACCGGCACGACGACTTCATTGTCGACTTCGATCAGGTAGTTTTCGCCCCGTTTTTCCGTCGGCGGCGCGCCCGGCGCACCCACTTGCGAGCGCGGCGTGGCCAGGTTGGAGAGGAAGGAAATGCCTTCGCCCTCGCCTTTCAGGTAGTCATAGCCCCATTTCCACTGCATGCCGGTGGCCTTGATGGTGATGTCGGCGTTCGAGGTGTCCTTCATGCCGACCACGGTGCGCGTGGCAGGCAGGGCCATGCCGATGACGATCAGGAAAGGCACGACGGTCCAGGCGATCTCGACGGTGGTGCTTTCGTGGAAGGTGGCCGGCTTGTGGCCCAGGGACTTGCGGTGCTTGAAGATGGAATAGAACATGACGCCGAACACGGCCACGAAGATCACCAGGCAGATGATCATCATCAGGGTGTGCAAATCGTAGATTTCATGGGCGATCTGTGTCGCCGGCGGTTGCAGATTCATTTCGAACGGCACGGGACCGCCGGTGCCGGGATAGGTGCCGGCAGCCGGTGCCGCCGTGGCCCATCGCCCGATGCCAAACGCTGTCAAAGACAGCCCGAGCAGCAACGATTGAAGTCGCTTTGCATGTGTCATGTTTTCCCCAACCACCCAAAAATAATGATATTTTAAACGGCTGCGGATTTCTCCGTACTGGACCGCTGCCGCTCCTCCATGAAAGCAACACGGCCAAAACATGGCCATGTGCGTCAAGCACCAGCGAATTCCATGCTGGCTGCCGCAGCAAAAACGGCGGCGCGCAACCATGCTGGAACCCTGTTTTTCTTCCCCACCTGGAAATGGCCTCGTGTGGAAGATGGTTACTATACTAATGCAGTAACTTCGAATAAGTCTCGCTTTGTTTTTTTTATTTTGTATGCAGCCCTTGTTTTTTGTACTTAACAAGCTGACAAACAATCAACGATTATAATCAAGTAAACTTGAATCCATCAAGCAATAATCGGCTTTGTGCACGCCCTTCTCCCGGCCGCCGCGCGCTTTGCAACGCCAAGCTGCCACATCGCGCGCGAATGCGACCAAGTGTCGGTTTCTTTGCCCTTTTATTGAGGCTTGCGCGGCAGATCGAAGCGGATGATCGCTTCGCCATTGCGCGTCACGCGCGGCGCAGGACGGAAGGCGTGGCCATAGATGACCTCGAAACTCAGGCCCAGCTTGCCGTCGGGGCGGCGCATCTTTTCCAGCGCGGCCAGCATGCGCTGCCAGGCCGCCTTGCCCATCAGGCCGCGCCGGCGCGTGGTCAGCGGGTTGCCGCCGAAGGCGCGCACGTCCGCCAGCAGTTTTTCCGCCGTATCGTAGGTGACGGTGATGATTTCCATGTCCAGCACGGGCGTGGAAAAGCCCGTCTCGACCAGCATGTCGCCAAAGTCGTGCATGTCGACAAAAGGCAAGGCGTGCGGGTATAAATCCGCCTCGGCAAACGCGTCGCGCACTTCGCGGAAGGTGTCGGGGCCGAAGCAGGAAAACATCAGCAAGCCATCGAGGCGCAGCGCGCGCCGCCATTCGGCGAATACGCGGTCAGGCTGGGCATGCCAGTGCAGCGCCAGATTCGACCACACGAGGTCGATGCTGCCCTGCGCCAGCGGCAGGTCGCCCAGGTCGCCGCACAACAAATCCACGCCCGCCTTGGCCGGCAACAACTTGCTGAGGAACTGGTTCAGGCTGGCCAGTTTCGACGCGGGCGCGCGCGCCGCCTGCATCATCGCTTGCGCTGCATCGAGACCGATAATCTGCGCGGCGGGATAATCCTTTTGCAACTGCGCCAGGTCCGCGCCCGGACCGCAGCCGGCGTCAAGCACGCGATGCGGCGTGATTTTCACCAGCTCCAGGCGCTCGTGCATGCGTGCCGACACTTCGCGGCGCAGGAAATCCGACGGCGCGACGCGCGCGGGACGGGAAAAGAAATCGCGTACTTGCACCGCATCGATGGGCGCACTCATTTTGGGTGGATTGGCGGGAACTGGCATGTTGAAACCGGTGAGGTGAGATAATGTCGGCAGTGTACATGGAACGACGCCATCGCGATGCGGACCGGCACCCCGCCCCGCCTTGAGGCCGCCTGGCTGGCGCTGCGACTGTGGCTGGGCGCCACGCTGCTGCCGGCCCAGTGCGCGCTGTGCGGCATCGGCGGCCCGCAAGTGCTGTGTTCGCCCTGCCGCGCGCAATATCTGGGGCAAGGACGCGGGCAACTGCGCCACCGCTGCCGCCAGTGCGCCAATCCGCTCGCGGACATCGACGTGGCCACGCTGTGCGGGCGCTGTTTGCGCCAGCGGCCCGCGTATGACGCCACCGTCACGGCGTTCGACTATGCGGCGCCCGTCGACCAGTTGCTGCTGCAGCTGAAATTCGGCGCGCGCCTGGCGCTGGCGCCCCCGTTGGCCG
Organism: Janthinobacterium sp. BHSEK; assembly: GCF_056174685.1. Lineage (NCBI taxonomy): Bacteria > Pseudomonadati > Pseudomonadota > Betaproteobacteria > Burkholderiales > Oxalobacteraceae > Janthinobacterium > Janthinobacterium sp. BHSEK. The sequence goes on along the minus strand of NZ_JBWBYV010000032.1, from coordinate 103,079 downwards.
AACTGCTGCATGTTGCCATTCAGCAACAATCAGCATGGGAGGCGCCGCAACTGCTGTGCCCGATACCCTTGGGCCCGGTCCGGCTGGCCGAGCGGGGTTTTAATCAGGCGCTGGAAATCGCGCGCCCGCTGGCGCGCCTGCTGGACGTGCCTTTGCAGCCCCGGCTGGCGCTGCGGGTGCGCGAAACGCGGGCGCAAAGCGGCGTGGCGCCGCAGGAACGGCAAGCCAACCTGGCGCACGCGTTCGCCATCGCGCCGGACCATGCGCCGTTATTGCCAGGATGCCATGTGGGCATCGTCGACGACGTAATGAGCAGCGGCCATACCGTCAACGCCCTGGCCGCCGCCTGCAAGCGCGCGGGGGCGGCCAGGGTCAGCATCCTGGTGGTGGCGCGCACGCCGCCGCATTAAATTCGCTGCATATATTAGAGATAGACCAAGGAGAGCATTTTGTTTCACGTTGTTTTGGTAGAACCTGAAATCCCGCCCAATACGGGCAACGTCATCCGCCTGTGCGCGAACACGGGCGCGCAGCTGCACCTGGTCGAACCGCTGGGCTTTCCCCTCGACGATGCCAAGATGAAGCGCGCCGGCCTCGATTACCACGATTACGCCAAGATGAAGGTGCACAAGAATTGGGCGGCGTTCCTGGCCGATACCCAGCCCGATCCGACCCGCATGTTCGCCATGACCACGCGCGGCTCGCGCCCGTTCGGCGACGTGGCCTTCCTGCCGGGCGACGTGTTCGTGTTCGGCTCGGAAACGAAAGGCCTCGATCCGGCCCTGCGCGACGGCTTTCCTGCCGAACAACGCATCCGTCTGCCGATGCGCCCCGACAACCGCAGTTTGAATTTATCGAATACGGTGGCCGTCGTCGTCTACGAGGCGTGGCGCCAGCATGGATACCAGGGCGGCGCGTAGGTCGGATTAGGCCCAAGAGGCCGTAATCCGACAACATTGTTGGCGTTAGTGGTGTTGTCGGCTTACGCGGGGCCTTACCCCGCTAATCCGACCTACGCGTTTGCATACGGCAATCAGCGCAGCGCCAGCTGCGCGTCAACGCCCGTATCCGCATCCAGCATCACCAACTGCGTGCGCAGGTCGCGCGTGGCGGCCAGCTTGCCGTTCACGTACAGATTCGTCTTGACGCCGTACACGCCTTGCGACACGCCGGCCGGCAAAGTCAGCTCGAACGAGTTCTCGAAGCGCCCGCCCGATTTGTTGTTGCTGGCCAAGGCTTTCGAGCCGGACTTGAAGGGCTGGCCTTGCGGGTCGAGCACTACCAGCTCTTCGCGCACGTCGTTGACGCTTTGCGCGCTGCCATTGACCAGCTCCACCACGGAGTTGACCTTGAACGGCTGGCCGCGCTTGACGGTCGACGCGCTCAGCTGCGGCGTGTACGACACCACTTGCGGCTCGCGCGGCAAGGCGCCGCGCGTGCGGATGTAGTCGCGGTCCGCCTGCGCCGCCGTCTTGGTCTGGCGCGAATTGACATTGATGGCCAGGCAACCGGCCGCCGCCAGGCCGCCGCCGATGGCCGCGCCCTTCAGCGCGCCATTCTTGCCGCCCGCCAGCGCTCCCAGCAGTGCGCCCACGGCCGCGCCGGCAGCGGCCGACGTGCCCACGCTGCACGGGTCCTCATCCGTGGCCGCCTGGGCGCCGCCTTGCGGATAGGAACTGTCCTGGCGCACGCCGTTCGGGTTCATAGTCGCCGTGGTGCAGCCGGCCAGCATGGCCGCGACGGTCAGCGCGGCGGCCGCGCGCAAGGTGGTGTGATTCAGCATGGTGACTCCCCAGATGGCTAATTGATCGTTGTTTCCGTCTGCAGCACTTGCCGTTCGCGCTCGCGGATGCGGCGCGACAGGTTGTCGATGCGCGCATTGCCCGGATCGACGCGGCGCGCGCTTTCCAGATAGGTCTTGGCCGCATCGAACTTGCCTTCCAGCAAAGAACGCTCGGCATCGCGCAGGAACGATTGCGCCATCTCGTTGCGCATGGCCGCGCCGCTATCGACGGGCGACGTTTCCAGAGGACGGCGTTCGGCCGCCGCTGGACGTTCGACCACGCGCGCGGGCGCCGGTTCCTGCTGTGCCGGCATTGCTGCCGGCGCCGGGGCCGGTGACGGGGCAGAAACGGGCGCCGGCATCGACAGCGCCTGCACGTCGGACTTCAGCTGCGGCAATTCCACCGCTTCGCGGTCGATCGCTTCCAGCCTGGCGATGCCATTGCGCGCTGCCGTCGCATCCTTGCCATCGAGCGCCTGGCGCACGCCGACCAGCACGGACGCGGCTGCCGCCTGCTGGCGCGCCAGCTGCTTGCGCAAGGAATCCACGCTGGCAGCGCCCGCGCAATCGATGTCGAGCCCGGCAATGCCCCTGGCGGCGCTTTGCAATTGATGGCCGTCAATATTGCGCTCGATGGCGCGCACGCCGCGCTGGCAACTGCCCGATGCGGCGCCGGCCTTGCCGATCGCCGCCTGCAGATCATCGGCCTTGGCGCTGGACTTGCCCGTGCACACATTTTTCGCCGTCGCCAGCTTCTGGCGGGCGCCGTCCAGGCTGCCATTCGCCACCAGTTTCAAGCCGCTGTCGATGGCGTCGTTGCACGCCGATTCGCTCTTGCCGCCCGGCTTGCCATTCATGTAGACGATGACGGCCGCCAGCGCGACGGCGCCGCCCAGCCAGCGCAGCCACTTGCGCGGCGGCGGCGGGACTGTCGGTGCAGGCGCCGGTGGAGGCACAGGCACGGGCTTCGGCGCAGCTGGCGGCGGCACCGGGACCGGAGCCGGTGCCGGCTTGGGCGGCGCTTTCGGCGCAGGCGCGGGTGTCACCGGCTGGGGCGGCGGCTTGGGCGCCACAGGCGGCGATACTGGCACAGGCGGCGGCACAGGCGCTGGTACAGGCGCTGGCACGGGCAGCGGCGGCGGCACGGCTGCGGCTGCGGCTGGCTTGGCTGCGCCAGCCTGCGCCTGACCGCAGTACGGGCAATGGCTGACAACGGTCCACAGGCCCGTCTTGCATTTGTTACAGATATCCAAAACTAATCCTTCATTCCAACGTCATTCCAGCACTCCAGCACTCAACCCAAGGGCGGCGGCATCAACGGTGGCGGCGCGCTGAGGAACAAGGGTGCCAGCTCGGGGAACTGGGCCAGTTCGGCCCAGGCCGGCAAGCCGGCGCGCCACACCTTGGTGGTGCCGGGTACGACCTGCCCTGCCTGCACGTACTGCACGATCTGCTGGGCCGTGAACGGTCCCTGCTGCTGGCCGTTTATGCCCAGGAAATACTGGTATTCCACCAGGGGCGGCGGCATGCCGCCCAGCGGTGGCGGCGCCATGCCGAAGGCCGGCGCCACGCCAGCGGCCGGCGCGCTGGCCGGGCGCAGCAATTGCTCGAGCCGCCCCGCTTCCAGCATTTCGCCCTTGATCGCGTATTTCAGGCGCGGCTGGCCGTCCGCTTCCGGCTCGCGCACTTCCCAGTCGTAGGCGTCGCCGTCGGAGTCGCCGATGACGTTCGCCCACTCCTTCAGGCGTCCCAGCAGGGCTTGCACCGTGCGGTCGAGCTCATCGCTGGCCATGCCCTTGCGGCGCGCCGACTCGCGCAGGCGCGCGCCCACTTCGGCGGAAATGGCGCTGCCAAAGCCGACGTACGGCAGTTGCGAGCCATCGGCCTGCGCCACCAGCTTGGGCGCATACACGGTGCGTTCATAGTATTTTGCCAGCGCCGCCAGGGCCGCCGTCTGCACGGCGTCAAGCGCCGTCAATTTTTCCTCGATGCGCAGCGCGATATTTTTCTCGTACGAGGCAGGCATGCCGTTCTGGCGGATGGCCCGTTCGTTGCCGATGCGGCGCAGGTCGCCCGGTTCCACGGCGAACTGGTACTGGCCCGGCGGCACGACGCGGCCCGTGTGGCGCGTCAGCACGCCCAGCATGATGGCTTGCAGGAACTCGCCGAAATCCTCGGCCAGGCGTTTCATTTCATCCGTGTTCGGCGCGATCGGGTGCGTGAATTGCGTCGGATCGATATGCGTGTGGGTCGGCGCCTTGTCGTTGTCGCCTTCCTTGCGGTAGCTGGTGCGCCAGCCTTCCAGGCCCCGCAGCACCGTCATCGGCACGCCGGCCAGCTCGCAATAGCAGACGGCGCGCCCGCGGATGCCCGTCTCGACGATTTCCAGCTGGCTCACCGTGATGCCCACCTGGGTCGGCACGCACGATTCGAGCTCGGCCCCGAACTTCGCCTTGAAGGCGGCCGCGTTGGCCACGCCGATCACGCACTTGAACTGGTCCGACACGACCGTGAAATCGCCCGCCATATTGGCGTCGATCCACGGCATGGAGCAGGCCAGCAGCTTGCGGAAGCGGTCCAGGCGTTCGGACACGTCCATCTGTTCCAATGCTTCGAACAGGGGGTCGGGCGTGCTCGTCGCCCCTTCCGCCAGGCCCGCCGTGGCGATCATGTTCTCCGCCATGCGCGTGACCTTGGCCAGGATCAAACCGCGTTGCGCCGGTTCGCCCAGCATGGGGAACAGGGCTTTCGAGCCGCCCATGTCCTTGAACGCTTCATCGGCCCACTGGCGCAAGGTGGCCGCCGTGGGCAGCGCAATGTCTTTTTCCGTGACGGGAATGACGATCAGGGTCGCGTGTTCCTTGTCCAGGTCCTTTTGCAGGATGGTATTGGCCGTTTTGAGTTCCGCCAGCATGGCCAGCACGCCTTCGCGGCCCGTTTGCAACTCGCCCACCAGGCCATTCCACTGCGCGCGGCCCTGCGCATCGACGCCGATCCGGTTGCCCAGCCAGCGCGACAGTTCGCCCAGCAGGATGACGGACTCGTCCGCCGCCTTGGCCCGCAGATGGAATTTCAGCGCGTTCGCCATTTCCGTGCGCAGATGGTCCATCACCACGCCCGCCTGCTTTTCACCATTGCTGAGGAAGCCGAAGGTGCTGCGCGTCTGCTCCAGGTTGTTCAGCAGGCGCTCATATTCACGCGAGCGCACGGCTTCCTTGATTTCGCGGTAGCGCTCGGCATTCGCGCCGATCTGCGCCGTCAGGCCGCTGCCCGGCGCCTCGATGCGGTCCTTGATCTGTTCCACCAGCGACAACACGTATTCCAGGCCGCCGAATTCCTTATTATCCAGATAGCCGTACAGCTGGTCGCGCACGACTTTCTTGACGTCGTCGAGCACTTCGCGGCGGCGCTTGCTGATGCGGTCTTCCGTCGTGTCGGCCGTGGAATCCTGGTCGCGCACGGCATCGCGTTCCAGGTGTTTCATGGCGTCGCGCACCTGCGCCGGCCATTCGCTGCGGTCAAAGCCCGTGCGGATATCGTTGATGCGCGTGTTGACCCGGTTTTCCACGCCGGCCAGCAAGTGGCCGTGGCGGTCTTCCAGCAATTCGTCGACGACGCGGAAATCGATGAAGTCGCCACTGGAGCGCTTCAGTTCGATGCTCTTGTCGGAAAACTCGGGGAAATCGCTGAACGGCGTTCCCTTCAGGAACATATTTGCAGCCAGGAAATTATCACGCTGCGTATCCGTGGCGCGGTTGGCGCCCGCATCCGTGCCGCCCACGCCGAAGAACGCTTGCAGCATGGCGCCGGCCCAGCGGTGGGCCCGCTCGTCGCGCGCCGCTTCCTGGCGTGTATCGAGCACGGCCATGCCGAACGAGGAAAAGCGCTTCGAGAAATACAAACGCATGTCGCCGAAACGGTCTTGCGGCACGGGCGCGTTGTACAGCGAATTCTTGTGCTGCGCCTGGTTGACGGCGATCGAGCGCTTGGCGCGGGCGAAGTCGGCCGAGGCGAAATCCTCGAACAGCGAATCGGCCACCATGTGGTAGACGTCGCTGACATCCTTGGTGTGCTGCTGGGCAAGGTTGCCCGAATCGATCAGGTACACCTCGCTGTACGGCTCGCGCGTCAGTTCCGGACGGTCGTAGGCATCCCAGCGGCCCACATAGCCCTTGTTGCCCATCATGGCCGATTCCAGCTCCATCAGCGCCGCATAGCCGTTGGCCTCGACCCGGTCCTTGTTGGCCTTGGTGTAGCCGGTCGGCAAGAACAGCATCAGTTCCACGTCGGCCGCGCCCACCTCGCTGCGCGCCAGCCAGCGCGCCAGCAAGCCCATGTCGAGGAAGGAACCGGACCCCGTGCCGCCGGCCACGGAACCGACGATGACGATGCGGAAACGGTTCGTTTCCATGCGCAAACCCAGTTCGGCCAGCTGGCGCTCGTGCGACAGGCCCGCCTTCAAGGCTTTCAGTTTCAAGCGGATCTTGTCGCGGATCTTCGCGTATTTGTCGAAGAAATACAGGCGCGACACGGCGCGGATCTGCCCGGCGCCGCTGCTCATGTCGAAACGCAATTCGCGGATGCGCTGCGGCGTCAGCGGCAGCCACTCCTTGATGTGCGGATATTTTTCCAGGGAATCTTCATCGCGGCTGTACTTGTCCATGTCGAACGATTCGACCACCTTGTCATCGTCCGTGAACTTCACCTGGTCGAACTGCAAGTCCTTCGCCTGCGACTCGCCGCTCTCGATCACGGCGCCATTGTCGAGGTCGAAATGGATGAATTGCGCGATGGGAAAGTCGGCCAAGCCCTCGATGCGCGTGCGGTTGCCAGCGCCGCCCCACAGGGTGTTGAGGATGCGCCGGCGCACGCGCATCAGCACCTGCATGCCGGTGCCGCCGATGCCGATGAACAGGGTCGGGCGCAGTTCGATGATCTTATCCTGCTTGCGCTCGCTGGCGCCGCCGGTGATGGTTTGGTTCAGGTTCTCTGCCATGGTGATTCCTTGGACGAAACGTGTTGCCGCTTAGCGGCGGCTGGAGGTGAACGTCAACAGCAACGCTACCAGGCCCACCAGCACCAGCGGTCCCATGAACAGTGGCGCGAGGAATTTATGCGCGTTCACGGCCGCCAGCACGACGCCCGTCGCCAGGCTGGCCAGGAAGATGAACAGCCACCAGCCCGAGGCATTGGCCTTGTTCGGCGGCACGCGCTTGGCCACCAGGCCATTCGCATAGGCATTCTTGGCAAAGAAAAAGGCGACGAACAGCAGCAACAGCACGACGCCGCCGATCAGGGTGTCGCGCGACGAGGTGTCGGTGGTGGCGGCGGCGTCAAACGCGGGCGCAGCTTCGGTCGTTGCGGTGGTGGACGCTGGTGCGCCCGGCGCATCGGCGGCCGGCGGCGCGGAGGCCGGGGCCGGCAAAGTGAAACCTGTGTTGTCTTTGGGAGTGTCTTGCGCCATGGTATGCCTCTGATGGGTTTGAATAGTTTAAAAAGAAATACTTGTCAGGCCAGGCTCAGGGTATGGCCTTCGGCCACGCGCACGACGGCCGGCTTGCCCAGGCCACGCTTGAGTTCGCCAATGTCGCGGCCCTCATCGTCGCGGATCTGCACGCTTTTGAATGGTTTTAACAACACTTGCCGCTGCACGCCGTCGGCCATCACCTTGTAGCGCGTGGCGCGCGTGCCAAGCAAACCCAGCGCCAGCAAGCCCAGCACGAACGCCAGCACGCCGCCGAGGATCACCAGCACGGGCAGCAGCGGATACTGGATGCGCACCAGCAGCGGGATCGTCGCCTGCGACGCGCGCACGCTGTCGGGCGGCGTGAACATGCCAGAGATCGGATCGCCGGGAAACAGTTCCTGCAAATCCTTGCCGAAACTGGACGCCAGCGCCAGCCGCTGTTCCGACAGGCCCACCTGCGCCTGCATCGGCAGCATCACCTGCTTGCCCATGGCGGCGATCGCCTGCGCCGACCACGGCGACGGGATCTGCGCCATCGGCAACGCGAACTGTACCTGCACGGACTGGCTGGCGCCCGGCTGCAGCTGGCGGATTTGATCTGGCGCAACGTGCAGCGGCGCGTTCTGGCCCGCCAGGCTGGCGTGCACCTTGGCGCTGTCGATCACGTACGGGAAAAACATGTTTTGCAGGGACGCCTGCAGCACCACTTGCGGCACCAGGTTCGCCGCATCGACGTCGAGCACGATGGTGCGCCCGTCGCGGCCCAGGCTGGCGTGCACGTTGGCGCTGTTCTTGACGGATTGGGGCACGATGCGCACGGCATCCTGGTCCACCGGTTTCAATCGCGCGGGCGGACGCGTCAGCACTTGCGACAGCCGCCCTTCGGCCAGGATACGGTTCAAGGCCTCGGATGCGGGCTGGCCATACGCGAGCGCATACACCATCAAGCCCTTGGCGCTGTACAGCTTGCCCTGTACGGGCATGCGCAGCGGAAACACCACCGTCTTGGTGATCGACGGTTCCAGGTGCAGCAGGCGGTAAAAGTCGCGGTTGCGCTCGGCCGTCTGGCTGTCGTTGTTCGGGCTGTTCTTGTTATTCGTAAAAATCCACACGATGCCGGACGCGGACTGGAACGGGCCCGTGATGGTTTTTGTCACGGCTTCCTGGAAATCCGTGTCGGCCAGCGCACCGCCGGCGCCCTTGCGCGCCAGGCCGAGACTGGCCAGCTGGCCCGCCACGCCGGCGCCGCCCTGCCCTTGCCCCAGCAGCGACGGCGACACGTGCGCGCCGCTGCTCTGGCTGAAGGCCAGGGTGTACACTTTATCGGACGGGTTTGTAGCGGCCTGCGCCACCGCGCCCACCAGGGCTTTCAGCTGGGAATGCTCATCCGTGTAAAACGGCTCCATCCAGCCCGAATTTTGCACGAGGAACGCTTGCTGGATGCCGGCCGCGTGCGCAGCGGCAGCGCTGAAAAACGCGGCGCAAGCCACGGTCAGTAAGCGCGCCTTCATGCCTGCAAGGCCCAGCCATCGATACGCGACAGCCGCGGGTGGTAAGCCCACAGCGTACCTTCATGCACAAACAGGCGCACGCGCCACGGTTCGCTGACGGCAAAGGTATGAAACACGTTTTCGCGCAATTCGTCGTCCTGCACCAGCTGTGCCGCCAGGCGATCGCTCGAGCGCAGCACGCTCGACAGGCCGGCGCTGGTGGCAAACTTCACGCCGAAGACGCTGTTGCCGGCATTCGATTCCAGCAGCGGCATGACGGCCTGGTTCTTGCCGCCATCGTCGCCGTGTTCCGGCTCCTCCCACGGCGCCGTTTTCAACTTGGCGGCGAAGCGGTAATTGAAGCTGCCCGAGCACAGGCGCGGCGCCAGCGCGTCGGCCCGTTCGGACTGCGCGCCCAGTTTCACGTAGACATAGGTGCCGCGGCTGCGCTCGAAGCACAACTGCCACAGGCCGCCGTCGCGCGACACGTACGGGCTGCCGAACTCGAAATGCGGCACCAGCCCTTCTGGCCAGGGGGTGAACGAAGCGGCCACGTTGCCGTCCGGCTGCAATTGCAGCCGGAGCTGGCCGTTGGCGCAGGGCCACACGGCCATGCGGTTGTAGGCGACGGGCGCGCTGACGGCGCCCAGGTCAAACAGGCCGTCGAGCAGCACGTCGCTGCCCGGCTTTTGTTGCGCATCAAGGTTGACGAAGCGGATGCGGCCATCGTCGTCGCGCAGCGGCGCCCACAAACGGCTCTGGAACCAGACGGGCGCGGCCGCGCACGGCGCGCCGCCCACGTGCTCGACCACATAGGTCAGCGACGGCACGTCGGGACGGATGCAGGCCAGGCCATGGCTGGTCGGCAATACCAGCACGCTATTGAACTCCGGCACCAGCTCGGCGCGCCAGGCGCCGTGGGCCAGGTCCGATTCGGCCAGCAAGCTGCCATAGTCGGGGTCCAGCGCCAGCCAGCGCTTCGAGGCGGGCAGCCAGGCGTGCAAGACGGCCTTGCGCGGGTCGAGCGCCAGCAGCGCGGGCGCGCTGGTGCCGAACTGGGCGGAAAAGAATTCGTATTCGCCAGGCGGCGGCATGGGCAGCGAGACGTCGGCCTGCGCATGCTCTTCGCGCGCGCGCTGGTCCGCCAGTTTCAGGGGCGCGCTGGCCTGGCGCAAGCCGGCCGGGCCGGTTGGCGGCACGTCGCTGACGGGAGATGCGCCGTAGGGCGGCACCCAGGGCGGCGTGGCGGACGTAGCGGGCGGCACTTGCAAGGCCGCGCCCGAGGCGGGGTCGAACGCAAATTCGGGCGGAAACTGCCGCACGGGCGCACCGGCCGCTGCGGGCAGGCGCCGCGCATGCATCAGCTTGCCGATATCGGCCTGGCTCACCAAGGGCGAGACATTCTGGCCGTCCGCGCTGCGCTGCATGCTCCACGCGCCCTCGTCATCCACGTGCCAGACGCCGGAGGGCAGTGGCCAATCCCCAGAAGTTTTATGATCCATTTATTTTCTATGACTAGCAATGCATATCAGACTGTGTAACGTGCTGGGGCTGACGCAACGAGGTCGCAACCCTGGCAGTTCTCATAGTAACGTCTTTTTATCTGTATGGAAACATTGACGGCGCTCTTCAGCCCTGCTGCGTGCGCACTTTCGTCAACAGCTTGGTGGTCGAGCGGTCGTGCGCGAAATCGATGGCCACGGCCTGGCCGCCATACGCCAGCACGGCGCGCCCTTCGGGGATGGCCGCCATGTCGTAGTCGCCGCCCTTGGCATAGATGTCCGGTTCGACCTCCTGCACCACTTCCAGGGCGCTGTCTTCCGAGAACGGCACGACCAGGCTCACCGCCTCCAGCGCGGCCAGCACGGCCATGCGGTCTTCGCAGCTGTTCAGGGGACGGTCGTCGCCCTTGCCCAGACGTTTCACTGATGCATCAGTATTCACGGCAACGATCAGCGAGGCGCCCAGCGCGCGCGCCTGCGCCAAATACGTCACGTGGCCGCGGTGCAAAATGTCGAACACGCCGTTCGTCACCACCACCGGTTTCGGCAGGGCCGCGGCGCGGGCGCGCAATTCGTCACGGCCGCACAGTTTGTTTTCAAATTCAGGCATGGATATCTCTTGTTGGGTTAAATACGGTCACGCTCAGGCGTGGCTATCGCCTTGGATGCCGCCGGCATCGCGGCGCCAGGCATCGATCAAGGCCACAATAGCCGGTTCCAGGCCCTCTTCGGCGATGCGATCTTGCCGGTAATAAATCATCAGCGCATACACGCCGGCCAGGCGGCTGACGGGTGGCGACAGCGCATATTCATTGCCGCGCGCCGGTTGCCTGGCACGCCAATAATTGATCGCCGCTTCCAGCGACTGTATGTGCACATCCATCGCCCTCTCCCTCCGCCGCCCGCTCCCGCATTATAGGGGGCGATCCGCTACAATACGCCATCGGCGCCACAGTTTCACGTTTGCGCCACCTTTCATTCATTGCAAGTAAGTACTTCCTGTGTTTCAATCAACCTATGACACTGACTGAACTGAAATATATCGTCGCAGTCGCGCGAGCGAAGCACTTCGGCCACGCCGCCGAAGCCTGTTTCGTTGCCCAGCCCACCCTGTCAGTGGCCATCAAGAAACTCGAAGACGAATTGGGCGTGGTCCTGTTCGAACGGGGCGGCGCGGAAATCTCCGTCACGCCCCTGGGCGCGCAGATCATCGCGCAAGCCGAGCGCGTGCTGGAACAGACGGCCGCCATCAAGGAACTCGCCAAGCAGAACAAGGACCCGCTGGCCGGCCCCCTGCGTCTGGGCGTGATCTATACGATCGGCCCCTACCTGCTGCCGCCGCTGGTCAAGGCCATGATAGACCAGGTACCGCAGATGCCCTTGATTTTGCAGGAAAACTTCACGGTTCGCCTGCTCGAATTGCTGCGCCAGGGCGAACTGGACGTGGCCATCATGGCGCTGCCCCTGCCCGATCACGGCATGGCCATGCAGGAGCTGTATGACGAACCGTTCGTCGTGGCCATGCCGCGCCAGCATCCGTGGACGGCGCGTGAAAAAATCGCCGCGCAGGATTTGAAATCGGAAACCATGCTGCTGCTGGGCAATGGCCACTGCTTCCGCGACCAGGTGCTGGAAGTATGCCCCGAAATGGCGCGCTTTTCCTCGCCCGGCAACGGCATGCAGCGCACGTTTGAAGGTTCCTCACTGGAAACCATCCGCCACATGGTGGCCAGCGGCATCGGCCTGACGGTCTTGCCGCGCGCCTCCGTCGCGAATATGCACGCCACCGACGGCATGCTCGAATACCGGCCCTTCGCCGCCCCCGTGCCGTCGCGCCGGGTGGTGATGCTGTGGCGCAAGAGTTTTACGCGCAAGGCGGCCATCGACGCCCTGTGCGCGGCCATCGCCAGCTGCAACTTGCCTGGCATCACCCCCTTGTGCGAAGACGACGAATAGTACATTTACATACTATTTGCGATAATCGACCTTTCTCTTCAACAAGATCGAGTCTTCCATGAACAAGCTGGCGCTGTATTTCCGCCTGATACGGCTGGACAAGCCTATCGGTACCGTATTGCTGCTGTGGCCTACCCTGTGCGCGCTGTGGCTGGCGCAGCAAGGGGTGCCGGACTGGCGGCTGCTGCTCATCTTCACTCTCGGCACCTTCCTGATGCGCTCGGCGGGCTGCGCCATCAACGACTACGCCGACCAGGATATCGACAAATTCGTCAAACGCACGGCGGACCGTCCCATCACCAGCGGACGCATCAGCGGCAAGGAAGCGCTGGCCGTGGCCGGCGTACTGACCGTGCTGGCCTTTTGCCTGATCCTGCCCCTGAATGCGCTGACCAAACAACTGTCCGTGGCCGCCGTCATCATCGCCGGCACCTATCCCTACTTCAAGCGCTTCTTTGCGATTCCGCAAGCGTATCTGGGCATCGCCTTCGGCTTCGGCATTCCCATGGGCTTTGCCGCCATCACGGATTCCGTGCCCGTCGTCGCCTGGCTGCTGCTGCTGGGGAATGTCTTCTGGGCCGTGGCCTACGATACGGAATACGCGATGGTCGACCGCGACGACGATCTGAAGATCGGCATCAAGACCTCGGCCATCACCTTTGGCCGCTACGACGTGGCCATCGTCATGTTCTGCTATGCCGTCTTCCTGCTGCTGTGGCTGGCATGCGGCTGGTACCTGGGCTTGCGTTACTGGTTCGTCGCGGGCTTGCTGGCGGCGGCCGGCTGCGCCGCTTATCACTACACCCTGATCCGCGCACGCGAGCGTATGCCGTGTTTTGCGGCATTCCGGCATAATAACTGGCTAGGAGCAGCGGTGTTTGCGGGCGTGGTGCTGGACTTTGCTTTCCGTTAAGCAATGATCCTTGCGCTGCGGCAGCCCTTGAGGCGGCGCAAGACAGGCCTGGCCGCAGCTGCCTACACTGGTATTTCACTGTGCAGTTTCACTTCCATGAGGTAATACATGAGCTCGATACATACCGGAAAATCCAGCAGCGACAACATCCTCGCCGACGCCGACAAGGCCCGCGACAAACTGGTCGGCGACCTGAAAACCGTCATCAATGAAGCGGAAGGCTGGCTCGATGGCGCCAAGGATCAGACGGGCGAGAATGTCAAAGCCGTCAAGGACAAGTTCATCGCCACCCTGGAAACGGCCAAGAAAGACTTGATCAAGCTGGAAGAAGACTTGCTCGAACGTACCAAGAAGGCAGCCAAGGCCACCGACGAATACGTGCAGGACAATCCATGGAAAGCCGTGGGCGCGGGCGCCGTCGTCGGCGTGCTGTTCGGCCTGCTTCTCTCCTCGTCACGCCGCTAAGTAATCCTCGGGAAATTAGTGTGAATTTATGACAAACAGAACCGGATGCTATGCAAGGCGCTCGCTGCGACGCAGTGCGAGCACTGCTAGCAGTGAGCAACGCCGCAGAGCGCCGGTTATGGAAGTCAGAAATCACAATAATTTATTGGGGGTTACTTAGTAGTAGCAGTACCGGCGGCGCTGGCCGCCTCCCCTGACGCGAAAGGCAGCATATGGCTATCATGCAGCATGTCGCCCAAGTCGCAGCGACCCTCGCCGCCATCGTCCAGACCCGTCTGGCCCTGGCGGCCGTGGAAATGGAAGAAGAGTCGCTGCGCTTCCTGTCCTATCTGGCGCTGGCCATGCTGGCGCTGCTGTGCCTGTTCGTTGGCCTGGTCTTGATCGTGTTCCTCGTCATCGTGCTGTTCTGGGATACGCACCGCATCGCCGCCATCGCCATCACGGCCGCCGTCTTCATCGTCGCCGCCGTCGCCACCCTGCTGGGCGTGCGCGCCAGTTTCCGCAGCAAGCCGAAACTGCTGTCCTTCACGCTTACCGAACTGAACAAAGACCTGGACGAGCTGCAACTGCTGGCCCGCCGGGGATCGGAGCGGCCATGACCACGCATCCCACCAAACTGTCGCATGTGCACAATGCCGCCAGCCTGGCGCAGCGGCGCGACGCGCTGCTGGCCGAATGCGCGCTGCAGCGCCTGGCCCTGGGCGTGCAGACGCGCCAGCTGCTGGAGCCTTTGACGGGCGGCAATCTGCGCCACACCCTGGCCACGCGTTTTAAAATTCCCCTGATGGTGGGCGGCGCCGTGCTGGGCTTGGTGCTGGTGCGCCCGCGCCGCTTCCTGCCGCTGCTGCGGGCCGGTGGCGCCCTGCTCAAGCACGCCACCACCGCCATGCCCGTCGTGCTGGCGCTGGCGCAGCGTTTCAGCAAGAAAACACCACCGCCGTAAAATATTTTTGCATAGCTGCATCCAAATGGCAGGCCCGGGCGTAGTAATGGTATCAACCAGCCGGTTGAGCCAACTACCAGGAGTTCGCCATGCATGCCACCATCGCCCCACGCCATACCGCCCCCTCGCTCACCGTCCTGTGCGCCGCCCTGCTCGTGGCTGCCTGCGCACCGATGAGCGCACGCTACTCGCAGGAACAATTGCCGAGCGCCGTCAAGGTGCCCGATGGCCATCAGGTGGCCATGCAGACGGTGGGCGTGGGCAAGATCGCCTACGAATGCAAGGCGAAGAAAGACATGACGGGGCATGAATGGGTCTTCGTGGGACCGGATGCGGCGCTGAACGACCGCGGCGGCATGCAAGTGGGCACGTATGTGGGCCCGCCTGCCACCTGGGCCAGCCTGGACGGCTCGAAAGTGACGGCGACGCAAGTGGCCGTGGCGCCGGCCGGCGCGGGCAATATCCCGTACCAGCTGGTGAAAGCCAATCCCGCCACGGGCAGCGGCGCCATGCAGGGCGTCAGCTACATCCAGCGCGTGGCCACCAGCGGCGGCGTGGCGCCAAGCAGCCCCTGCGGCATGGAGTCCGTCGGCGCCAAACAATGGGTGCCCTACCAGGCCGACTACATTTTTTGGAAATCGGCATAAATCCTTTCAAGCGACGGTTGGCAAGCGGGTTTCTGACCTATACTCGGCCTTGAAAACTTGCTAACCGTTCACTCAACGATTGCGCCGACCTTGCCAGCCCAAGCCGCCCCTTACGATTACGATGCCGCCCTGCGCGCCTGCGCCAGGGGCGAGCAGCAGGCATTGCACGGCCTGTACCAGCAGGAAGCACGCTACCTGCTGGGCGTGGCCCTGCGCATCGTGCGCCAGCGGGCGCTGGCCGAAGACGTGCTGCACGACGCCTTCCTGAACATCTGGCGCCGCGCCGGCAGCTTCGACGCCACGCGCGGCAGCGGCAAGGGCTGGATCTATGTGGTGGTGCGGCACCAGGCGCTGAACGTGGCGCGCGCCCGCGCCCATGAAGTATCGGCCGACGAGGATACCGTGGAAACCCTGCTGCATGAACGCGAAGGCAACGATGCCGACGCCACCTCGGACGCCTACGCCCTGCAGGCGAACATGGGCAAGCTGCACGATTGCCTGGGACACCTGGACGAACCCAAGCGCAACAGCATCCTGTACGCCTACGTCGATGGCTGTTCCCATGGCGAGATCGCGCAGCGCCTGCAAGCGCCGCTGGGAACCGTCAAGGCCTGGGTCAAGCGGGGCCTGGCTGCCTTGCGGGAGTGCATGGGATGATCACCAGCGACGAGGAATTGCAAAGGCTGGCCGGCGAATACGTGCTGGGTACTTTGGCGCTGGCCGAGCGCGTCGAGGTGGAACAGCGTTTGCCGCTTGACGCCGCCTTGCGCGACGCCGTGGCTGCCTGGGAACGGCGTCTGCTGCCCTTGACGACTTTGGCGCCGTCCGAAACGCCCTCGGCGCAACTGTGGCCGCGCATCAGCGCCAGCCTGTTCACGCCGAAAACCGTGCGGCAGGCGGGCGGCTGGCAAGCGTGGTGGAACAGCCTGGCCTTCTGGAGAATACTGGCCGGCGGCGGCTTGGCGGCCACCGCCGTGCTGGCCGTGCTGGTGACCGTGCAGCTGCAGGCGCCAGCCGGGCCCGGCTACCTGGTGGTGCTGGTGGCGCCGCAGGATAAATCGCCGGGCTGGATCGTGCAGGCTGGCGGACGCGGCGGCAAGAACCGCGACCTGAGCCTGATCCCGCTGGGTCCAACTAGCGTGCCGCAGCAGAAAGCCCTGCAATTCTGGACCAAGGGCAAGGACTGGGGCGCGCCCGTCTCGCTGGGCCTGGTCAAGCCGGGGCAAAGCGTCAAATTGACCCTGGACAAGCTGCCGCCGCTGCAGCCGGAGCAATTGTTTGAAATCACCTTGGAGCCGGAAACGGGCTCGCCCACGGGCCGGCCGACGGGGCCGGTGCTCTACATCGGCCGCGCCGTCAAGGTCATGTAATTACCTGCCCACTTATTTACCCAGCTCGTCACCCATCTCGCGCCCCCGCTGCGCGGCCGCCTTGATGCCCTTGACGATGGCCGCCTTCACGCCGCTCTCTTCCATGCTGGTCAAGGCCGCGTAGGTCGTGCCGCCCTTCGACGTGACGCGCTCGCGCAACAGCGACACGGGCTCGCTGGAATTCGCCGCCAGCTGCGCCGCGCCCGTAAACGTGGCAATGGCCAGCTGCGTGCCCTGCTCCGGGGTCAAGCCCAGCTCGGCGGCCGCCTGCTGCATCGCCTCGATAAAGTAAAACACATAGGCGGGGCCGCTGCCGGAGACGGCCGTGACGGGGTCGATCTTCGCTTCGTCATCGAGCCAGACTGTCTGGCCGACGGCGCGCAGGATGGCGTCCGCCGTTTTCTTTTGCTCCGCGCTGACGCCGCTGCTGGCCACCATGCCCGTGATGCCCATGCCGATCAGGGCCGGCGTGTTCGGCATGCAGCGCACGATGGCGGAATAACCGCCGAGCCAGCGCGACAGGTCGGCCGCGCGGATGCCGGCCGCGATCGACAGGATCAATGGCGCCCGCTCGCCGTCGAGGAAAGGCAGCAGCTGCGCCGCCACTTCGCGCATGCTTTGCGGCTTGACGGCCAGCACGATCACGTCCACGCCGCGCAGCGCGTCACTGGCGGACGCCGCCGTCGTGACGCCGAATTGCGCCTGCAGTTTTTCCAGCGCGGGCGCGTGCGGGTCGATCACGTGGATGTTGCCGCCCAGGGTCAGCTTGCCCGCCAGGCCGGCGATCAGGGCCGCGGCCATGTTGCCGCCGCCTACAAAGGCGATATTCAATTCTGTCGTCATGGCTATGCTTTCTATCAATCAGTTAAGAGTAATTGCGGGAACCGAAGATGGCGCTGCCCACGCGCACGATGGTGGCGCCCTCGAGCACGGCGGCGCGCAAGTCGGCCGACATGCCCATCGACAGGGTGTCGAGCGCCAGCCCGTCCGCCTGCAATTGTTGGTACAGCGTACGCAATTGCGCGAACGCACGACGCTGGAGGGTGACATCCGTTTCCGGCTCGGGAATCGCCATCAAGCCGCGCAAGCGCAGGCGCGGCAGCTGCGCCACGGCATGCGCCAGCGCCGGCAAGTCAGCCGGCGTCACGCCGCTCTTGCTCGCCTCGCCGCTGATATTGACTTGCAGACAGATATTCAGGTCCGGCAAGCCGGCCGGGCGCTGCTCGGACAGGCGGGCGGCGATCTTTTCCCGCTCCACCGTATGCACCCAGTCGAAATGTTCGGCGATGGGGCGCGTCTTGTTGCTCTGGATGGGGCCGATGAAATGCCAGGCGGGTGCGCCTTGCGGCAGCGCAAGCCCGACGGCAGCGATCTTGTCGAGCGCTTCCTGCAGATAGTTTTCGCCAAACGCCGCCTGGCCCGCGCGCATGGCTGCCAGCACGGCGTCCGCGCCGAAGGTTTTTGACACGGCCAGCAAGGTCACGTCGGCGGGCGCACGCTGCGCCTCCACGGCGGCCTGCGCAATACTGTCGCGCACGGCTTGCAAGTTCTGTTCGATTGTGGACATAATCATTTTCTAGTGTATAGGGGCGGCGGCACGGTGCGCCAGCCCATCAATGCAGGCACAGGGATTATAAATGGACATCTCCGAACTTCTCGCTTTCTCCGTCAGCAACAAGGCTTCCGACCTGCACCTGTCTTCCGGCCTGCCGCCGATGATACGGGTCAATGGCGACGTGCGCCGCCTCAACGTGGCCCCGCTCGAGCACAAGGAAGTGCACAGCATGATCTACGACATCATGAACGACAGCCAGCGCAAGGCGTATGAAGAGGCGCTCGAGTGCGATTTCTCGTTCGAGATTCCCGGCCTGGCCCGCTTCCGCGTCAACGCCTACAACCAGGAACGCGGCGCCTCGGCCGTGCTGCGCACGATTCCGTCGAAAGTGCTGACCCTGGAAGACCTGAACGCGCCGCGCATCTTCGGCGAACTGGCCATGCGCCCGCGGGGCCTCGTGCTGGTGACGGGCCCGACGGGTTCGGGCAAGTCGACCACCCTGGCAGCGATGGTGAACCACGTCAATGAACGGCTGAATCACCATATTCTGACCATCGAAGACCCGATCGAATTCGTGCATGAGCCGAAGAAATGCCTGATCAACCAGCGCGAGGTGGGCTCGCACACGCATTCGTTCAGCAATGCGCTGCGCTCGGCCCTGCGCGAAGACCCGGACGTCATTCTGGTGGGCGAATTGCGCGACCTGGAAACCATCCGCCTGGCGCTGACGGCGGCCGAAACGGGCCACCTGGTGTTCGGCACCCTGCACACCTCGTCGGCGGCGAAATCGATCGACCGCATCATCGACGTCTTCCCCGCCGAGGAAAAGGAAATGGTGCGCGCCATGCTGTCCGAGTCCTTGCAAGCCGTCATTTCGCAGAACTTGCTCAAAACCAAGGACGGCGCTGGGCGCGTGGCCGCGCATGAAATCATGCTGGCCACGCCCGCCGTGCGCAACCTGATCCGCGAAGCGAAAGTGGCGCAAATGTATTCGGCCATCCAGACGGGCAGCAACGTGGGCATGCAAACGCTGGACCAGTGCCTGTCCGACCTCGTACGGCGCGGCACGATCTCGGCGGAAACGGCCCGCTCGGCCGCCAAGTCGCCCGAAAACTTCCCCGGATAAGCCATGCAGACGACGCACGAACACTATGGCGCCATGCACGCGCTGCTGGCGCAGATGCGCGCACGGGGCGGCTCCGACCTGTTCATCACGGCCGGCTTTCCGCCCGCCATCAAGCTCGACGGCAAGCTGACGCCGCTGGCGGGCGGCCCGCTCGATGCGCTGCAGGCGGCCGGCTACGTGCGCGCCGTCATGAACGAACGCCAGGCGGCCGAGTTCGCATCGAGCCGCGAAGCCAATTTCGCCATCAGCCCGGAGGGACTCGGGCGTTTCCGCGTGTCCGCCTTCGTGCAGATGGGCCAGGCAGGCATGGTCTTGCGCTTGATCAATACCGCCATCCCCACGCTCGATGGGCTCGGTTTGCCCGCCATCCTGCAAGACATCGTGATGAGCAAGCGGGGCCTCGTCATCATGGTGGGCGCCACGGGCTGCGGCAAGTCGACCACCCTGGCGGCGATGGTGGGCCACCGCAACGCGCACAGCCATGGCCACATCATCACCATCGAAGACCCCGTGGAATTCATCCATCCGCACGGCAACTGCATCGTCACCCAGCGCGAAGTGGGCGTCGACACGGACGACTGGGCCACGGCCCTGAAGAACACCCTGCGCCAGGCGCCCGACGTGATCCAGATCGGAGAGATACGCGACCGCGACACCATGGACCACGCCATCGCGTTTGCCGAGACGGGCCATCTGTGCCTGGCGACCTTGCACGCGAACAACGCCAACCAGGCGCTGGACCGCATCATCAATTTCTTCCCCGAAGAGCGGCGCCAGCAGCTGCTGATGGATTTATCGCTGAATTTGAAGGGCATGATTTCGCAGCGCCTGATCCCCAACAAGGAGGGCGGCGGGCGCAAGGCGGCGCTGGAAATCCTGCTCAATTCGCCGCTGATGAGCGACCTGATCTTCAAGGGTCAGGTGCACGAGATCAAGGACCTGATGAAGAAATCGCGCGAACATGGCATGCAGACGTTCGACCAGGCCCTGTTCGACCTGCACCAAGCGGGCGCCATCAGCCATGAAGACGCGCTGCGCAATGCGGACTCCGTCAACGACCTGCGCCTGGCGATCAAGCTCAAGGGCGCAACGGCGCCGGAAACGGCGCCGCCCTCAACCGCCACCAAACTGGGACTCCTCTGACATGACCAGCATCCACGATTTCCAGGCCGAGGCACTGGACGGCACGCCGATCGACCTGGCCCGCTACAAGGGCAAGGTACTACTGATCGTCAACACGGCCAGCGCCTGCGGTTTCACGCCCCAATACGAGGGGCTTGAAGCGCTGTACCGCGCATTCCACGAGCAGGGCCTGGTCGTGCTGGGCTTTCCCTGCAATCAATTCCGCCAGCAGGAACCGGGCTCGAATGCGGAAATCAAAGCCTTTTGCGAAAAGAACTTCGGCGTCACCTTTCCCCTGTTTGCCAAGGTCGACGTGAATGGCCCGCATACGCACCCTGTCTTTGCGCAATTAAAACAGGCGGCGCCCGGCATATTGGGCACGCAGTCGATCAAATGGAATTTCACCAAATTTTTGGTGCGCAAGGATGGCAGCGTATTTCGCCGCTACGCGACTGCCAGCAAACCGGCCAGCCTGGCGGCCGACATTCGGCAATTACTACAGGAATAGCCATTCGACGATTTGATTAAAAACAATAACTACTGAAATCAATCAATCCACATTTATTTCATGCTTGATATCAATATTGTGTTTCCAATAGCAAATTTCGGTGATAATGTTTGCATAATTATTCGCAGATATCGATCAAAAAACGATGCCAGTCTTTGGGAAAATAATATCTTCATGGATGCGGATGGGCATTTATTCCCGCCTCTTCATTCCTATTTTCTTCCTGATACTCGCCGTTTCCGCCGTCCGCTATCACGCCCTGCTCGGTACGGAAACGGCGCTGGCCAATGCGCGCTACCAGAGCGATGCCCGGCAACTCGACCTGTTCCTCGCCAATAGCGTGCTGCCGCTGGCCGTGCACGCGGACGGCCACGCGATGCACGACAGCGTGCGGCAAGTGCTGCGCAGCGCCCTGCCGCTGAACCGCAGCCTCGTTTCCGCCCGCTGGGACACGGCTGGCGAGCATGTCGAGGTGCTGGCCGACAGCAAGCTGGCCGATACGCTGGCCACGGTGCCGGCGTGGTTCGCGCGCCTGGCCGGCATCACGGCCATCCGCAGCCGCCTGACGGTGGCGCTGCCGGACGGCGGCGACGGCACCCTCGACCTGCACTACACCCCCGGCCTGCCCCTGGCGCAGGTGTGGCAGCGGGTGCGCGAGCAGGCCGTCCTCAGCACCATCAATATCGTCCTCGTCTTCCTGCTGCTGGGCTTGATCCTGGCCGCGCACCGCAAGCTGCTGGCGCGCTTCGTGCAGGCGACCGACCGCTTCCGCGATGGCAACTTCGGCGTGCGCCTGGCGGCCGGCGCCACGCCCGAGGCGCAAGCCGTGTCGCAGTCGTTCAACGGCATGGCCGGCGATATCGAAGAACTGTTGACCTCGCTCAAGACCAGCCAGCGCCAGCTGGGCGAACAGCTGAACGAAACCGTGCACATGCAGCAGGCGCTGCAAAAGCTGTCGTGGCAAAACTACAATGATGTGCTGACGGGCCTGCCCAACCGTGCCGCGCTGGCCGCCCGCTTCGAACAGGAACTGTTCCTCGCGCGCGAACGCCAGCGCCTGCTGGCCGTCTGCCTGTTCGACCTCGACCACTTCCAGGCCATCAACGACCGCTACGGCGCCGAGGCGGGCGATGAAATCCTCAAGCAGGTAGCGGGCCGCCTGCACGGCTTTACGGGCCAGGTCCATTACGTGGCGCGCCTGGGCGGCGACGAATTCGTCCTGCTGCTGTGCGGCCAGGCCAGCATCGCCAGCATCGAACAGAACGTCACGCAGCTGATGGCCGAGCTGGGCCGCCCCTACCAGTGCGACCAGCAGGCGCTGCACATGACGGCCAGCGCCGGCATCGCCGTCTACGCGGGCAAGGACCTGAATACGGAAAGCCTGCTGCGCCACGCCGACCACGCCGTCTACCAGGCGAAGCTGACGGGGCGCAACCAGTACCATTTCTTCGACACCAACCTCGACGAGGAAGTGCGCACCCACCACAACCAGCGCACGGAAGTGCGCCAGGCCCTGATCAACGGCGAACTGCGGCTGTACTACCAGCCCAAGGTGAATATGCGCGCCGGCACGGTGGTGGGCATGGAAGCGCTGCTGCGCTGGCAGCATCCGCGCCGCGGCGTGCTGGCGCCCGCGCAATTCCTGCCGCTGGTGGAGCAGACGGATTTGATCATCGATATCGGCGAATGGGTGCTGCGCCAGGCCCTGTGGCAGATGCAGCGCTGGGTGGCCTGCGGCAAGCACTGGGTGGTCAGCGTGAACATCGCCGCGCGCCACTTCCAGCAACCGGACTTCGTCTCGCGCCTGGAAACCATCCTCGGCGAATTTCCCGGCGTGCGCGCCAGCATGCTGGAACTGGAAATCCTCGAATCGTCGGCCCTGCACGACATCGAGGACGTGCGCCGCATCATCCGCGCCTGCCAGGTGCTGGGCATCACCTTTGCGCTCGACGATTTCGGCACCGGCTACTCGTCGATGTCCTACCTGAAACGCCTGCCGGCGAATATCGTCAAGATCGACCAGAGCTTCGTGCGCAATATGCTCAACGACCGCGACGACCTGCACCTGGTGCGCGCCGTCATCGGCCTGGCCCGTTCCTTCAGCCTGACGGTGATCGCCGAAGGCGTGGAAAGCGTCGAGCATGGCGCGCGCCTGATCCAGCTGGGCTGCGACTTGGCGCAAGGCTACGGCATCGCCCGCCCCATGCCGGCCGACGCCGTGCTGGAGTGGGCGAACAATTTCATCCCGGCCCCGCAGTGGCGTATCGCGCAATACAGCGAAAGCTCCGTGTAAACACCTGACCAAACCTACTGCGCGTCGGTATAGGCGGCCTGCGATGCTCACCGTACTCCAGTACGGTTGCGCTTCTCGACCACCTCTCCCTTCCGCTCGCTACGGTTTGGTCAGGTGTTGATTCGTCCCAGAACGAATCAAAGCTGAATCGATCAGCTCGATCCAGTGCCGCACGGGCGTCTCGGTGCCCGACTGCAGATGGCTCAGGCAGCCGATATTCGCCGACACGATCATCTCCGGCTCGCACGCTTCCAGGTGCGCCAGCTTGTTGTCGCGCAGCTGCTGCGACAGGGCCGGCTGCAGGATCGAATACGTGCCGGCCGAACCGCAGCACAGATGGCTGTCCGCGCACAGGCGCACGTCGACGCCGACGGCGCGCAGCACCTGCTCCACCTTGCCGCGCACCTGCTGGCCGTGCTGCAAGGTGCAGGGCGGGTGATACGCCACTCGCTTGCCGATGCGCCCTTGCAGCAGCGCCGCCAGCTGCGCCTCAAACGCCGGCATGATCTCGGACAGATCGCGCGTCAGTTCCGCGATGCGCCGCGCCTTGTCCGCATACCGCGCATCGTGCGCCAGCAGATGGCCGTATTCCTTCACCGTGGCGCCGCAGCCGGACGCCGTCATGACGATGGCTTCCGCGCTGTCGACGTACGGCCACCAGGCGTCGATATTGCGGCGCATGTCGTCCAGCGCCGCTTCCTGGTCGTTCAGGTGATGGCGCAGCGCGCCGCAGCAGCCCGCCTTCGGCGCGACGATCAACTGCACGCCGAGCGCATCGAGCACGCGCGCCGTGGCCGCGTTGATGTTGGGCGACATGGCCGGCTGCACGCAGCCGTCGAGCAGCAGCATGCTGCGCGCATGCCGGCGCGCCGGCCATGCACCGGCTGCGGCGCCCGGGCGCAATTTATCCTGCAAGCTTTTCGACAGCAGCGGGCGCAGCGCCTGCCCCGCCTTGTACACGGGCGTAAACAGCCAGCGGCGCGGCAAGGCTTCCTTCAGGGCGAAGCGCAGCGCGCGTTCGCGCAAGGGGCGCTGCACGCGCTGCTCGACGACGTTGCGGCCGATGTCGACCAGGCGCCCGTACTGCACGCCCGAGGGACAGGTCGATTCGCAGTTGCGGCAGGTCAGGCAGCGGTCCAGGTGCGTCTGCGTCCTGGCCGTGACGGGCGCGCCCTCCAAGACCTGCTTGATCAGGTAGATGCGTCCGCGCGGGCCGTCGAGTTCATCGCCCAGCAGCTGGTAGGTGGGACAGGTGGCCGTGCAAAAACCGCAATGCACGCAGGCGCGCAGGATGGCTTCGGCTTCGTCGCCTGCCGGCGTATTCTTGATGAAATCGGCGAGATTGGTTTGCATGCGCTCAAGTCATTCTGTGCGGGTTGAAGATGCCGGCCGGGTCGAACGCCTGCCGCAGGCGCTGGTGGATTTTTTCAACGGCCGGCGCCAGCGGATGGAATACGCCCACGGTCTTGTCGCCGCCGCGGAACAGGGTGGCGTGGCCGCCAAGCGCGGCCACGGCCTGGCGGATGTCCTGCGCCCCGGCCGCATCGGCGTCGCCATCGAGCTTGAGCCAGCGCTGCGCGCCGCCCCATTCGATCAGCTGGCGCCCCTTGACGATCACGGCGCTGGCGTGCGGTGGCAGCGACAAGCGCCACAGGCTGCCCGCGCCCGCAAAGAAGGCGTGCGTCTGCTCGCGCAAGGACAGCCAGAAGGCGGCCGCGTCATCGGGCGCCAGCACCTCGCCGCCCAGCGACTGCAGGGCCGCCGACACGGCCGCGTCGGCGCCGGACAGGCGCACCGTCAGGACGCCGTCGTGCCAGCAGCTGGCCGATATCGGCAGCGGTTGACCGGCCCATTCATTGAGCATGCGCAAGGCGGCGATTTCCGCGCACGCCAGGCGCAAGGTCGCTTCGCGCAGCGGCAGGGGCAGCACCTTCAGCGACACTTCCAGGATCAGGCCCAGGGTGCCCAGCGAGCCGGCCAGCAGGCGCGAGACATCGTAGCCGGCCACGTTCTTCATCACCTGCCCACCAAAGGCCAGGCGTTCGCCGTGGCCATCCATCAGCACGGCGCCCAGCACGAAGTCACGCAAGGCGCCCGCGCTGGCCCGGCGCGGGCCGGACAGGGCGCTGGCGACGACGCCGCCCAGCGTGGCGCCGGGGCCGAAATGCGGCGGCTCAAAGGCCAGCATCTGGTTGCGCGCGGCCAGCGCCGCCTCGATCTCCGCCAGCTGCGTGCCGCAGCGGGCCGTGATCACCAGCTCCGTCGGTTCATAGTCGATGATGCCGGCATACGCGCGCGTATCGAGTACCTCGCCATCGAACTGCTGGCCATACCAGTCCTTGCTGCCGCCGCCGCGCAGGCGCAAGGGCTTGCCCGCCGCGCTGGCCGCCAGGATCTGCTGCCTGAATTGTTCCACGATTGCTTGCAAAGGAGTCTCCGGCGGTTAAAAACGGGGCAGGTTGGCGAACGGCAGCCGTCCCGCCGTCACATGCATCTTGCCGAATTCGGCGCAGCGGTTCAAGGTGGGAATCGCCTTGTCCGGGTTCAGCAGGGCATGGGGATCGAAGGCGCGCTTGACGGCAAAGAAGGCATCGAGTTCGGCGCGCGTAAACTGCACGCACATGGAATTGATCTTTTCCATGCCCACGCCATGTTCGCCCGTAATCGTGCCGCCCACGGCCACGCACAGGGCCAGGATATCGGCGCCAAACGCTTCGGCGCGTTCGAATTCGCCGGGCTGGTTGGCGTCGAACAGGATCAGCGGGTGCAGATTGCCGTCGCCCGCGTGGAACACGTTGGCGCAGCGCAAGCCATGCGTCGTTTCCATGCCTGCGATGCCCGTCAGGACTTCGGCAAGGCGCTTGCGCGGAATGGTGCCGTCCATGCAGTAGTAGTCGGGCGAGATGCGCCCGGCGGCGGGAAAGGCGTTCTTGCGGCCGGACCAGAACTTCATGCGCTCCGCTTCCGACTGCGAGACGGCAATCGCGCTGGCGCCCGCCCCTTCCAGCACGGCCGTCATGCGGGCGATTTCCTCTTCCACTTCCTCGTGCGTGCCGTCCGCCTCGCACAGCAGGATGGCCGCCGCGTCCGTGTCGTAGCCGGCCTTGACGAACGGTTCGACCATGCGCGAGGACGTCTGGTCCATCATTTCCAGCCCTGCCGGGATGATGCCGGCGGCAATCACGTTGGCCACCGCATTGCCGCCTGTGACGACGTCGTCAAAAGACGCCATGATGACACGCGCCGTGGCCGGTTTCGGCACCAGTTTGACCGTCACTTCCGTGACGATGCCCAGCATGCCTTCGGAGCCGATGAAGACGGCCAGCAGATCGAGGCCGGGCGAGTCCAGGCATTCGCCGCCCAGTTCCAGCACGTCGCCATCGATGGTCACGACGCGCACGCGCAGCACATTGTGCACGGTCAAGCCGTATTTGAGGCAATGCACGCCGCCCGAGTTTTCCGCCACGTTGCCGCCGATGCTGCAGGCGATCTGCGACGACGGGTCGGGCGCGTAATACAGCGCGTGGGGCGCGGCCGCTTCGGAAATGGCCAGGTTGCGCACGCCCGGCTGCACCACGGCCGTGCGCGCATACGCATCGAGGCGCACGATGCGGTTCAGGCGCGCCGTCGACAGCACCACGCCGTCGGCGATGGGCAAGGCGCCGCCCGACAGGCCCGTGCCGGCGCCGCGCGGCACGATCGGCACCTTCAACTCGCGGCAGACGCCGAGGATGGCGATCACCTGTTCTTCCGTGTCCGGCAAGGTCACCACCATCGGCAGCTGGCGGTAGGCGGCCAGGCCGTCGCATTCATACGGGCGCGTGTCTTCCGCGTCGGACAGCACGCAGCGGGCCGGCAGCACGGCCAGCAGGGCCGCGACGACGGCTTGCTGGCGCGCGGCGGTCAATCCGGGTTCAGGGGCGGCATTGTGCATAAGATGGGAGGCAAATGGGCATGGGCGTGCAACGATTGTAAGCACAAAAGTGGCGCGCACCGCATTTTTTGTCCATTTCGAAGCCAAATCCGCGGCCAGTCGGCGCACAGTGTCGTATGCTGCCCCCATTCTTCTTTGACAGGATCAGCATCATGGGCAACCGACTTTCGAAAATCGCCACGCGCACGGGCGACAATGGCAGCACCGGCCTGGGCGACGGCAGCCGCACCAGCAAGGACAGCGCCCGCATCCACGCCATGGGCGACGTGGACGAACTCAATTCCAACATCGGCCTGCTGCTGTGCGAAGCCATGCCCGACGCCTTGCGCGAGGAGCTGGTGGCCATCCAGCACGACCTGTTCGACCTGGGCGGAGAAATCTGCATCCCCGGCTACCAGCTGATCAAGGAAGAGCACGTGCTGCGCCTCGACGCGCTATTGGCGAAATACAATGCGGACTTGCCCGCCCTCTCCGAATTCATCCTGCCGGCCGGCTCGCGCGCCGCCTCGCTGGCGCACGTGTGCCGCACCGTGTGCCGGCGCGCCGAGCGCAGCATCGTCGCGCTGGCGAATGCGGAACCCCTGCACGAACATCCGCGCCAGTACGTGAACCGATTGTCGGACCTGCTGTTCGTGCTGTCGCGCGTGCTGAACCGCTTTGCCGGCGGCAGCGACGTGCTGTGGCGGCACGACCGCACGCGCGGGTAAGTAAGAACGGCGATGCTGATTGACAGGCATCGCCGTGTTGTATCCAGCTGACAGGCGCTTGCTAGCCGCAGGCCTGCAGACAGGCCTTATTGACACGCACGCAGTCAGGCACCTTGAACTCCATGACGCAGGCATCGAGCGCCATATAGCACTCGGACTGGCATTCCGAAATGTCGGCGGTACTGCTGGCCATGGCATACGAGGCGCTGACACCCATGGCAAACAAAAAGAAACCCAGCTTTTTAAACATAAGCACTCCTGTTGAATTGACAGACGATGACGGACATCCATGGCGCGCCGTCTCTTACACGCCATCCTGCAATCAGATTTTCTTCAGCGCCGCTTCCAGCGCGCCCGCATTGAAACCCTGGATCTTGCGGTTGCCGATCAACACCACGGGCACGCCGCCGCCGCCGAGTTCCGCATGGGCTTTTTTCGCCTCCGGTGATTTCTCGATATCGAGATCGACGAATTCGATCTTGTTCTCCTTGAAATATGCGCGCGTCTTGGCGCAATAACCGCACCAGTCCGTGCCGTACAGCACCACTTTTGCCTGGGCATTCGGGAAATACGCGGCGTAATTACCCTCCGTGTAATTCGACTTGAGCAAGCCGGGCAACAAGGACAGGCCATAACCGCTGCCCAGGCCGGCGGCCAGGATCAAGCCATACATGGCGATGGTTTTAATTTTCTTTTGCATCATGAAGCCACCTCGACGTCGTTACTTCCAAACCGGGGCGTTTGTCTCCCCCGGTCCACCCGGTTTTCTTCATTCACGCTGCATTCGGCCTTGCATGTATTGCTGGAATGGCCAGAAGATTGACGTAAAAAAGGAAATGCCACCTGCAGTACGATGCTTATTACTTTATCGAATTTACATCCTGCAAAATCGAATATAGACCGCACTTATTTTAGAGTCAACGTTTCCTTTCGATAAATTTCCAGTTTGAAAAATATATCGGCAAAGCCCATGCAATGTGGAATTTGGAGAGATTGGCAGGCGCGAAACGTCTATACAATAACAGCGCCGCAAGCAGGAGAGGCCGGTTGCGGGCGCAGCCGGCCGAGCGGCTACAGTCAGGCCGGTACAGGCAAGCTCGCGGGCCGCGCCTGCACATGTTCGCGCAATAATCCCCGCAATAGCTGCACCTGCGCCACCGCGTCGGCTTGCAGGGCAGTCAAGCCCTCTGCAGCGCAAGGGCCAGGCGCGCCGGCATCGGCTTCGCCGCGCAGCAGCGCATCGATTTCCCTGCTGACTTCAGCGATCCAGCGTTGCAATTCGGGCGCCGCCGGCTCGGCCTGCGGACTCAGACTGATGCGCGCCGTGCTGCCCGCCACGCGGCGCAGCAGCGGCAAGGTGCGCAGCGCCGCCAGGCCCACGCCGCTGCTGCGGTCCAGGCGGCGCTCGATGCGCAGGCGCTGCAGCACCTGTTCCGCGTTATTGCTGGCCAGCCCCGCCTCGCGGCGCAGGCGCGCGATGGCGCTATCCCATTTACCGCCCGCCGCCAGCACGGCCAGCAGGTATTTCAGGTTGGCCGACACGGCTTTCGCCAGGCGCTGGTCCAGGTCGTCCGCCTCGCGGTCCGGCCACAGGAAGAACGTGGCCAGCAGGGCCAGCAGGCAGCCGAGCACATTGTTGCCCAGGCGGCTAGCCGCATACACCATCTCGCTGGCCGGCGCCGCATAGTCGGCCACCAGCACGAAGGCGGGCGTCATGAACAGCACATGCAGGCTGTAGCTGACGCGGCGCAAGGCCATCGTGGCGACGATCAGGGGAAACACCACCAGCGAGATCGCCAGCGGGGTATGCACGGCCAGGCCGATCAGCACGGCCAGCAAGGCGCCCAGCACGCTGCCCGCCACGCGCTCGATGCCGCGCGGCCAGGTGGTCGACACGGACGGCTGCAATATCAACAAGGTGGCCATGGTGGCCCAGTAGCCGAACGGAATGTGCAAGGCTTCGACCAGCAAAAAGCCGGCCGTCGTCGCCAGCGACACGCGCGCCGCATGGCGCCAGCTCAGCGACTGCGGCGTGGCGTTGACTTTCGCCGTCTGCCACGCCTGCCCCAGCGCCAGGAAAGCCGCCTCGCGCCACGGCAGCTGCGCCGCGCGCGGCAAGCCCAGCTCCATGAAGTCGACATTCAGGCGCAGCGGCAGCAAGGCGCCCAGCGCCGCTTCCAGGCGCCGTCCGCAGCCCGCCAGGCGGCGCTGCAATTCCAGGGGCGGCGTTTCCGGCTGGCGCTGTACGGCTTGCCCCAGGCGGCGCAGCAGCACGGCCATCACTTCCAGGCTGCGCCGCGCGCGCGGGTCCTGGCGCAGCCGCTGCTGCTCGCGCTCGCACGTATGCGTGACGGCGATCAGGTAGGCGAAGATGCGCTCGGCGTCGCTGAGCGCCAGCAGCAAGTTATCGTACAGGGCGCTGCGGCCCGCGCGCGCGGGCGGCACGGCGGCCAGCGCCACGCGCGCCGCTTCCAGCGCGGCGCGCGCCTGCGAACGGTAGCTGGCGCCATGCGCGGCCGCGTCCGGCAACGCCGGGCCCTGTTCCAGGAAGCGCGCATTGTCGCGCGCGATGCCGGCCAGGCGCGAATACGCGGCGCGGATGGCGCGCCTGCTTGGACCGAACGGGTGGATGCGCCAGACCGTAAAACTGAGCACGGTGGCAAACAGGCAGCCGAACATGTACAGCCCCAGGAAAGGCGCCGTCTGCGTCATCGATGCCAATGGGTGCGTGACCATCACCACGCAGGCCGTGGCCGCCAGGATGGCCACTTGCGCCGTGGCCGCGCCCCAGATGCGCGCCAGCGCGCCGGCCCAGGAAAACAGCAGCACGGCGACGGCCGCCGTCGCCATGCCATGGCCGGCCGCCAGCGCCGTCAGGCCGCCGGCCACGGTCGACAGCAAGCCGAAGCCCACCATCGAGACAAAACGCATGCGCCGCGTGCCGGCCGCGTCGGCCAGGCACGTCCAGAAGGCGCCGATGGCGGCCCAGGAAAAATCGGGGTGGTCGAACAGCAAGCCCAGCAGCAGCATGGCGCTCGAGGCGCAGGCGGCCCGCAAGCCCTCAGACAGGTTCGTTTCGTCGATGGCCAGGCTGACCATCCACAGGGGACGGCGCTGCGCCAGCTTGTCGGTGTAGGCATGCATGCCCGTCAGCCAGCGGCTTGCCAGCATGCGGGAACGGCGGTGGAGTTTCCTGAAATGCAAGATCGGCTTTGAAAGGGTATCAAAGCGTCATCGTAGCATTCCCGGACGAAAAATGTTGCAGTGCAGCGTAAAAACCCCGCAGGCGCAAAAAAAGCGGCACCGCAGTGCCGCTTTTCAGTCTGCAAGCCAACTTAGCTGACGACAGCCAGGCGCGGCTGGGAGCCGCCAAAACGCTGCTCGATCGACGCGGCGATGCCGCTGGCGTCCAGGCCCACGCTTTTCAGCAGCTGCACGGGGTCGCCATGGTCGATGAAGGTGTCGGGCAAGCCCAGCATCAAAATCGGCTTGACGATCCCTTCCGCCGCCAGCGCTTCGGCCACGGCCGAACCGGCGCCGCCCATGATGCAGCCCTCTTCCACCGTCACCAGGTAGTCGTGGTCGAGAGCAAGCTGTTTCACCAGTGCCACGTCGAGCGGCTTGACGAAACGCATGTTGGCCACCGTCGCGTCGAGCTTCTCGCCCGCCGCCACGCTCGGCGCCACCATGGAACCGAAGGCCAGGATGGCGATGCGCTTGCCGTGGCGCTTGACCTCGCCCTTGCCGATCTCGATGCTGGTCAGTTCCGGCACGATGGCCGCGCCCGCACCGGCGCCGCGCGGATAGCGGATGGCGGCCGGGCCCGGATAATGGTAACCCGTCGTCAGCATTTGACGGCATTCGTTTTCGTCCGACGCGGCCATGACGACCATGTTCGGGATGCAGCGCAGGAACGCCATGTCGTAGTTGCCCGCGTGCGTGGCGCCGTCGGCGCCCACCAGTCCGGCGCGGTCCAGTGCGAACGTCACGTCCAGGTTTTGCAGCGCCACGTCGTGGATCAGCTGGTCGTAGGCGCGCTGCAGGAACGTGGAATAGATGGCCACGACGGGTTTCAAGCCTTCGCAGGCCAGGCCCGCGCCGAAGGTCACGGAATGCTGCTCGGCGATGCCGACGTCAAAGTAGCGGGTCGGGAATTGCTGTTCGAACTTGACCATGCCCGAGCCTTCGCGCATGGCCGGCGTGATGCCCACCAGGCGCTTGTCGTGCGCCGCCATGTCGCACAGCCAGTTGCCGAACACTTCCGTGTACGTCATCTTGGCCGGCGCCGTGGCCGGCTTGATGCCTTCCGCCGGATTGAACTTGCCCGTGCCGTGGTACAAAATCGGCTCCGCCTCGGCCAGCTTGTAGCCCTGCCCCTTCTTGGTCACCACATGCAGGAATTGCGGACCCTTCAATTGCTTGATATTTTGCAAGGTCGGGATCAGCGAATCGAGGTCGTGGCCGTCGATGGGGCCGATATAATTGAAACCGAATTCCTCGAACATGGTGGCAGGCACGACCATGCCCTTGGCGTGCTCTTCGAAGCGCTTCGCCAATTCCAGCACGGGGCCGGGCAAGACGGATTTGCCAACATTCTTGGCTGCCGCATAGAACTGGCCCGACATCAGGCGCGCCAGGTGGCGGTTCAGCGCGCCCACGGGCGGCGAGATCGACATGTCGTTGTCGTTCAGGATCACCAGCAGGTTGACGTCTTCCTGCACGCCCGCATTGTTCATCGCCTCGAAAGCCATGCCGGCCGTCATCGAGCCGTCGCCGATCACGGCGATCGCGTGCAGCGGGTCGCCCTTGATCTTGGCGGCCTGCGCCATGCCCAGCGCGGCCGAAATGGACGTCGACGAATGGGCCGTGCCAAACGTGTCGTATTCGCTCTCGTCGCGCTTGGGGAAGCCGGAAATGCCGTCCTTCTGGCGCAAGGTGTGCATGCGCTCGCGGCGGCCCGTCAGAATCTTGTGCGAATAGGTCTGGTGGCCCACGTCCCAGACGATGCGGTCGTGCGGCGTGTTGAACACGTAGTGCAGCGCGACGGTCAGCTCGACCGTGCCCAGGTTGGACGACAGATGGCCGCCCGTCTTGGAAACGGAGTCGAGCAGGAAGCTGCGCAATTCCTGCGCCAGCGGCACCAGTTGCGAGCGGGCCAGCTTGCGCACTTGCGCTGGTTCATTGATGGTTTCTAACAGTTTCATTTATGCCCTCCGCTGCACGACCAGGTCCGCCAGCTCGCGCAGACGGCGTGCCTTGTCCCCGAATGGCGCCAGCGCCGCATGGGCGTCGCACCGCAATTGTTCTGCCAGGGCCCGCGATGGTTCCAGCCCCAGTATCGATACGTAAGTGGGCTTGTTGGCGGCCGCATCCTTGCCCGCCGTCTTGCCCAGGGTGGCCGAATCGGCCGTCGCGTCGAGCACGTCGTCGACCACCTGGAACGCCAGGCCGACGGCGCGCGCATAGGCGTTCAGCGCCGTCATGTCGTCGGCCGTCAAGTCCTTGCCCGCCAGCGCGCCCAGGATCACGGCCGCGCGCAGCAAGGCGCCCGTTTTGAGTTGATGCATCTGTTCCAGCTGCGGCAAGGTCAAGGCCAGACCGACGCTGTCGAGGTCGATCGCCTGGCCGCCGCACATGCCGCTTGACCCGGAAGCGTGCGCCAGCAGCTTGATCATCGCCATCTGCCGCGCCGGCGGAATGGCCGCGCCATCGGCCAGCAGCATGAACGCCTGCGATTGCAGCGCGTCGCCGACCAGCAGGGCCGTCGCCTCATCGTAGGCGATGTGCACGGTTGGCTTGCCACGGCGCAAGGCATCGTCATCCATGCACGGCATGTCGTCATGCACGAGCGAATACACGTGAATCATTTCCAGCGCGCAAGCGGCGCGCGCGAGCGTGTCTTGATCGGCGTCAAACAATTCGCCGGCCGCCATCACCAGCAGCGGGCGCACGCGCTTGCCGCCGCCCAGCAGCGCGTAGCGCATGGCCGCGTGCAGCTTGTGCGGCACGACGTCCGCCGCCGGCAGGAACTGGTCGAGCCGGCCTTCCACGCCGGACTGGGTACTTTGCATCCAGTCGCCGAAGGTGACGCCGTCTTGTTGCACATTGGCCATCATTGAGCGGCCTCACCGGCATCCACGAACGGTTTCAACATGTCGCCTTCCAATACTTTCACCTGCGCTTCGACACTGTCGAGCTGGGTAGCGCAATACTTGACCAGTTCCGAGCCGCGCTGGTAGGCCGCGACCGATGCTTCCAGCGGCAACTGGCCCGCTTCCATTTGCGTTACCAGCTGCGCCAGTTCCGCCATCGCCTCTTCAAACGAGGCCGGCGCTGCGGCAGCGGCAGTTAATTTCTTCGACATAGACTCAGATCTCTTCGTGGCACGAGGGGCTTGTAGGGAGACGCCGGGGACTCCCGGCCAGCATAGAAGCGTTATTTTAGAACAAACCACACTATTAAGTGAAAACTAAAGCGCAATCGGCGCGCTCAAAGTCAATAGCGTTGCCAGCTTGGCAGCGGATTTTAGCCGAATCGCCCCTCGCTACCGGAAATTGCGCGCCAAATGACAATGTTTCTCATTAATAGCGTATTTACCGGGCAGGTTTGATAATGCCGAGGCCGATACGCGCTATAATCGCCGGTTCTGTCCGAAATACCGTTTCAACAAATTTGAATTCAGGTCTTTGCGGATTCTTTCTCTCTGTAGCGGTTGCCCAGGGAATGGCCTGGGGCACTGCTGACCGTTGTACATTTATGGGGGGTTGGGATGTCCGATCTGGCTACTCACGCCAAGCTGGCGCGCTCAAACGCGCAACTTCCGGTCCACGTCTATTTTGACGAAACGCTGTTGCAGCGTGAAATGCAGCAATTGTTCCAAGCCGGCCCGCGCTATGTCGGGCATGCGCTGATGGTGCCGGAAACCGGCGATTTTGCGACCCTGGCGTCTGAGAACGAAGGGCGCATGCTCGTGCGCAACGCCAATGGCATCGAAGTGCTGTCCAACGTGTGCCGCCACCGGCAGGCGCTGATGTTCAATGGCCGCGGCAACGCGAACCACATCGTCTGCCCGCTGCACCGCTGGACCTATGACCTCAAGGGTGAATTGATCGGCGCGCCGCACTTCCCCGAGACGCCGTGCCTGAACCTGTCGAAAACGCCGCTGCAAAGCTGGAATGGCTTGCTGTTCGAGCAAAACGGCTACAACGTGATGGAAAAATTGAAAGATTTGTCCGTCTCGAAAGACCTCGATTTTTCCGGCTATATGTTCGACCACGTGGAAATCCACGAGTGCGACTACAACTGGAAGACCTTCATCGAAGTCTACCTCGAGGATTATCACGTGGAACCGTTCCACCCGGGACTGGGCAGCTTCGTCAGCTGCGACGACCTGCGCTGGGAATTCGGCAAGGATTACAGCGTGCAGACAGTGGGCGTGCACCGCGGCCTGCAGCAGGCCGGCTCGCCTGCCTACAAGAAATGGCAGGAGCAGGTGCTGCAATTCCGCGGCGGCGAAGCGCCGCCGTATGGCGCCATCTGGCTGACCCTGTATCCGAACATCATGGTCGAATGGTATCCGCACGTGCTGGTCGTCTCGACCCTGTGGCCCGACGGCCCGCAAAAGACGCGCAACGTGGTAGAGTTCTATTACCCGGAAGAAATCGTGCTGTTCGAGCGCGACTTCGTCGAAGCGGAACGGGCTGCCTACATGGAAACCTGTGTCGAGGACGATGAAATCGCCCAGCGCATGGATGCGGGCCGCAAGGTCCTGATGCAGCGCGGCGTGAACGAAGTGGGCCCTTACCAATCGCCCATGGAAGACGGCATGCAGCACTTCCACGAGTGGTACCGCAGCAATATCGAACTGTAATTTCCTCAAGGGGCCGCATTGCGCGGCCCTTTTCATTTTCATCGTCAGGATTACTCATGCAGTCACTTTGGATGCTGTTTGCCAGCTTTATGTTCGCCATCATGGGCGTGTGCGTGAAACTGGCGTCGGATCTGTATTCGACGTCCGAAATCGTCATGTACCGCGGCATCATCGGCATGATCGTCATGAGCTGCACGATTCTGTACCAGGGCGGCAGCTTTAAAACCACGATGCCGGGCCAGCATCTGTGGCGCGGCGTGGTGGGCGTGATCGCCCTGTGGCTGTGGTTTTATGCCATCGCCATCCTGCCGCTGGCCACGGCCATGACCCTCAATTACATGGCGCCCATCTGGATCGCCGTGATTTTACTCGCCAGCGGCTGGTGGAAAGGCATGCAACAGGTCGAGTGGCCGCTGGTGGCGGCCATTGCCATGAGCTTTGTCGGCGTGACCCTGCTGCTGCAACCCGTGTTCGAGACGGATCAGCTGGCCGGCGCCATCACGGCCTTGATTTCCGGCATGCTGTCGGCCCTCGCCTACTTGCAGGTGCGCAAGCTGGGCTTGCTGGGCGAACCCGAATACCGGGTCGTGTTTTATTTCTCGGTCGTCAATTTCCTGGCCGGCGTGATCGGCCACGTGGCCAGCGCCGGCGGCGGCCCCGTCGTCTGGCACATGCACACGAGCGCCTACGGCATCGGCTTGCTGGCCGCCATCGGCTTGTGCGCCACGATGGCGCAGATGGCCATGACGCGCTCCTATCGCCTGGGCAAGACCCTCGTGGTTGCCAATTTGCAATACACAGGCATCGTCTTTTCCAGCTTCTGGGGCGTGGTGATCTTTGGCGACCTGTTCGACTGGCACGGCTGGACCGGCATCGCCATCATTCTCGCTTCCGGCATCGCGGCAACCTATTACAATACCCGCAACACGGCCCGTGGCGCGGCCATCGCGCGCACGGATCCCATCGCCAGCGAAGTGTAAAGGAGCATTCCTGATGTACACCACCTTGTTACAGGCCAGCGAACTGGCCAGCCACCTGAATGACAGCGACTGGGTCATCCTCGATTGCCGCCACGACTTGCTCAACCCGACGGCCGGCAGCGACGCGTTTGCCGCCGGCCACATCCAGAACGCGCAATTCGCCGATATCGACACGGCCCTGTCCGGCCCCAAGACGGCGCGCGGCCCGGACTTTACGGGACGGCATCCCTTGCCGGATCGCAATGCCCTGCTGGCCACCCTGCGCGGCTGGGGCATCGATGACGACACGCAAGTGGTGGCCTACGATGGCCAGGGCGGCATGTTCGCCGCCCGTTTGTGGTGGCTGCTGCGCTGGCTCGGCCATCCGAATGTGGCCGTGCTCGACGGCGGCCTGGCCGCCTGGCAGGCACAGGGCTTGCCGCTGGTCACGCCCGTGGCGCCACGCCCTGTCGGCCAGCTGACGGAAAAAGCCAGCCTGACGCGCACGGTCAGCGTGCAGGACGTCGTCGCCAACCTGGAAACCCAGGCCTTGACCGTCATCGACGCGCGCGCGCCCGACCGCTACCGGGGCGAAAACGAAACCATCGACCCCGTGGGCGGCCATATCCCGGGCGCAAAAAACCGTTTCTTCAAGGATAACCTGCAGGCGGACGGCCGCTTCAAATCCGCTAAAGAACTGGAGCAGGAATTCGCGGGCCTAATCAGCACGGCTGAATCTACTATCCTGCAATGCGGCTCCGGCGTGACGGCGTGCCACAACCTGCTGGCCCTGGAAGTGGCGGGCTTACCTGGCGCGGCCCTGTATCCGGGTTCGTGGAGCGAATGGTGCGCGGATCCGGCGCGGCCGGTGGCGACGGGTAACTAAAAAAAAGCGGACCTCGGTCCGCTTTTTCATGCCCGGTGGATAACTACGACGTTATCCCCAGCGATTGATTCAGCTGCGCCAATTCCGCCTGCCACGCCTGCTGGCTGGCCGGTTTCTGGTGGCGCGGTTTTCTCGCCATGTCTTCCGCCAGCAATTGCTCCAGTTCGCACAAGCGTTCCAGCTGCAGGTCGATGTCCGTCAGTACCGCAGACGCATTCTCCACGCGTACCACTGGCGCCGACGCCTGTCCATCCTCGGCACTCAACCGTGCATACGCGCTGGCAGCATCCGGCCACTCTTCCAGCCGGCCATCGGCCACTACCCAAAAACGGTTGCACGCCGTTTCGATCAGGTCGCGGTCGTGCGACACCAGCAGACAGCCGCCTGCAAAGCCGCGCAGGGCTTGCCCCAGTTCCGCCTTGCCCTGCATGTCCAGGTGGTTGCTGGGTTCATCGAGCAACAATAAATGGTAGCTGGCCAAGGACAGCCCCAGGAACAGCAGCCGCGCCCGCTCGCCGCCGCTCAGGGTCGCCACCGTCTGGCCATGGCGCGCATACGGGAAACCGGCCGCAATCAAGGCTTGCCTGCGCGCCACCTGGCTGCGCGCAGCCTCGTTCTGCACGGCAAACGGGTACAGGGCGTCGGACAAATCGGCCGTATCGGCCAGTTGCCTGAGCGACTGGTCGTAATAGCCGATGTTGGCCGCGTGGTGGTAGCGCAAGTCGCTGCGTTCCTGCTGCGCCTGGATCGCCTGCCAGCACAGGCGCAGCAAGGACGACTTGCCGCTGCCGTTGGCGCCCAGCAAGGCGACCCTGTCGCCCGGTTTCAGCCACAGCTGGCCGACCTGGAACAGCACGGGAGAAGCGGGCACGGCGCGCACGTCCAGTCCGTCGAGCGTCAGCAGCTGGTCGGCCGCCAGCGCCTTGCCGCGCAAACTCAAACGCCACGGTGCGCCATCGCTGACGAACGATTGCGCATCCTTCAATTTATCGATGCGCCGCTGCATGGTCTTGGCCTTGCGCGCCAGGTCTTCATTGTCATAGGTGCGCCCCCACAACGCCAGGCGGGCGCTGCTAGCGGACAGGCGGTCGATTTCCTTCTGTTCGGCCGCATGCCGGGCGGCGGCGGCCACGTCCGCCTCGGCCAGCGCCGCCAGCGCGGGGCCGCACGGCAAGTCGAAGTCGTACAGGCGGCTATCGCGCAAGATCCAGCTGCGCGTGGCCACGTTGTCCAGCAGGCGCTGGTCGTGCGAGACGAGGATGAAGGCGCCGCGCCAGCGCAGCAGGAATTGCTCCAGCCACAGCAAGGATGGCAAATCCAGGTGATTGCTCGGTTCATCGAGCAGCAGCACGTTCGGCTCCTGCAGCAGGGCGCGCCCCAGCAGCAGCCGCGTGTGCTGGCCGCCGGACAAGGAATGCACGGGCACTTGCGCCGTATCAAGGTCGAAACCCAGTTCGGCAAGCAGGCTGTCGATCCTCCAATGCAGCTCGGGCTGCTCCAGCACGGGCGCCAGCAAGGCGTCGTACAGACTCAGGCTGGCAAGTTCCGGCGGCAAGTGCTGCTCCACGTGCTGCAAGCGGCAGGCACGGGCATAGTGGATGGTGCCGGCAGTGGCTTCCCGCGTGCCGCTGAGCAAGCCCAGCAAGGTGGATTTGCCGCAGCCATTGTGGCCGATCAGGCCGATGCGGTCGCCCTGGCGCAAGGTAAAGGCGAGTTCGTTGAAGAGGAAACCGTCGTGGGTATCCAGTTGTAAAGCTTGTGTCGAGATCAGGGTAGTCATGGCTCTTGTCTTTGTTCGGGATGCAAGCATCCGCGTTAACAGGAGCGCTAACGACAACGGAGTACCAGGAAAGGACTCGTGTAGGAGGGTGACTTTGCTCTGGCCAGGTTATCGCAGCGCGATAGAACGTGGGCAAGAGCTGGCAAATGCGCTTAAAGAGCGTGCGCGCCACAAGGCGAGCAACAAGTTTTCTTCCATTATATTTTCCTCCTTTCTGTGCAAGTTAGTCAAAAAGGCAATATAACATAGCTGGCACTGCGCCGACAGTGCCGGGCATCAACCGCCGTGTTTGTGCCGCGTCAAAAACAGCACGATGCACACGCCCAGCGCGATCAGGAGCACTTGCGGGATGGTTTCGCGCAGGGTGGCGCGGCGCTGCATCTGCGGCATCAGGTCCGACAGGGCAATATAAATGAAGCCGGACGAGGCGAACACGAGCACGTACGGGATCAGATTGCTGGCGCGGTCCAGGGTGAAATAGCCGAGCAAGCCGCCGGCCACCGCCATCAGGCTGCACAGCAGATTGAAGATGTAGGCGCGCAGGCGCGAGAAGCCGGCGTTGAGCAGCACGATGAAATCGCCGATTTCCTGCGGGATTTCATGCGCGATGATGGCCAGGCCCGTGACCAGGCCCAGCTTCGGGTCGGCCAGGAAGGCGGCGGCGATCAAAATGCCGTCCGTAAAGTTGTGCATGCCGTCGCCGACCAGGATCATCCAGCCGGCCTTGCCCGCCTCGTGCTTGTCGTGGCCGTGCGCGTGATGGTGGCCATCGCCTTCGTGGTGGTGCGAATGGCGCAGGATGGCAAATTTTTCCAGCATGAAAAAGGCCAGCAAGCCCGCCAGCAGGGTGGCGAACAGGCTGCGCGGGTCCGCCTGCGACTCGAACGCTTCAGGCAAGGCGTGCAGCAAGGACGTCGACAGCATGATGCCGACGGACAAGCTGACCATGCGCTCGACCACCTTGGACAGGAATGCAAACGAAAAGATCGCCGCCGCGGTAATGCTCAACACGCCCGCGATCGTGGTCGCGAGCAAAATGGATATAAGGACGGGATCGATGATTTTCTTACCTCAAAATGGCGCCGGGTCATGGGCGCCCGCGATGCTGGCGTCTGGCCTGATGACTATTGCTTATTATTTACATTTGCGCGTCTGGCGGCAGCGTAGCGCGATGAAGATGCAATTGTACTGCATTTACACGAACCGGGCATTTTACAGCCCGGTCTGCTTCTCGCGGCAACTTCTGGAAAATGCAGGTATTTTCTGTTGCGGTATTACGCCACGCCGTGGCTTTTGAACCAGGCCAGGCAGCGCGCATAGCCGTCTTTCGCATCGGCCGCCACATAGCTGGGGCGGTAATCGGCGTTGAAGGCGTGACCGGCATCGGCATACACGATGAATTCCGACTGGTTGCCGCCCTTGGCCAGCGCGTCTTTCATCTTGCCGATCGATTCCTGGCTGATGCCCGTATCCTTGCCGCCATACAAGCCCAGCACGGGCACTTTCAAGGTGGCGGCGATGTCGATGGGGTTGCTCGGTTGCAAGGCAGTCGCTTCGCCCACGAGGCGGCCATACCAGGCCACGCCCGCCTTGACGGCCGGATTGTGCGCCGCGTACAGCCACGTGATGCGGCCGCCCCAGCAAAAGCCCGTGATGCCCAGGCGGCTCGTGTCGCCGCCATTCTGTTTCGCCCACGCAACAACCGCATCGAGGTCCGTCATCACTTGCGCATCCGGCGTCTTGGCGATGATGCCTTTCATCAATTCCGGGATGCTGGCCACCTTGGTCGGATCGCCCTGGCGCACGAACAGGTCGGGCGCCAGCGCCAGGTAGCCCTGCTTGGCGAAGCGGCGCGCCATGTCGGCAATGTGCTCGTGCACGCCAAAGATTTCCGAAATGACCAATACCACGGGCAAGCCCGTCTTGCCTTCCGGCTGGGCCGCATACACGGGCACGGCCTGGCCATCGACCATCACCGACATGGTGCCCGTGACGAGCCCGGCGGAATCCGTCTTGATGACGTTTTGCGCCGCCACGGGCAGCACGGCCACGGCAAAGCCCGCGCCCAGCGCCACCTTCAGGAAACCACGCCGGCCATCCGGCCCGGACACGCTGCTCTGGCCCAGCAAACTTTCACAATCGGTGATCATGTCGCTCATGCGCTTCTCCTGAAGGATGTGTTGACAAACAATGTCGGCTTACGCTGCGCTAAGCCGACCTACGGTCATTGCTGAATTAAACATGTAGGTCGGCTTAGCGGGGCATGCCCCGCGTAAGCCGACACAGCATCAATGCGCTTCGTCCCAGTTCTTGCCGACGCCCACCTCGGCCGTCAAAGGCACTTTCAGCGCGGCCACGCCCGCCATCAGTTCCGGCAGCTTGCGCTTGACCAGTTCCAGTTCCGCGTCCGGCACTTCCAGCACCAGTTCATCGTGCACCTGCATGATCATCTTCGTCTGCAAACCATCCTGCTCCAGCCAGCCTTGCACGGCGATCATGGCCAGCTTGATCAGGTCGGCGGCCGTGCCCTGCATCGGCGCGTTGATCGCCGCCCGTTCCGCGCCCTGGCGGCGCGGGCCGTTCGGCGAATTAATCTCCGGCAACCACAAGCGGCGGCCGAAGACGGTTTCCACGTAGCCGCGCGCCTTGGCTTGCTGGCGCGTGTCTTCCATGTACTGTTTCACGCCGGAAAAACGGGCAAAGTAGCGGTCGATATAGCTTTGCGCGGCCGTGCGGTCCACGCCCAGGTTACCGGCCAGGCCGAACGCGCTCATGCCGTAGATCAAACCGAAGTTGATGACCTTGGCGTAGCGGCGCTGTTCGCTCTGCACTTCCGCGGCCGGCACGCCGAAGATTTCAGCGGCCGTGGCGCGGTGAATGTCGATGCCGTCGGCAAACGCGCGCAGCATGGCTTCATCGCCCGAAATGTGCGCCATGATGCGCAATTCGATCTGCGAATAGTCGGCCGACACGATGTGGCTGCCCGGCGGCGCAATGAACGCTTCGCGGATGCGCCGGCCTTCCGTGCTGCGGATGGGAATATTCTGCAAGTTCGGGTCGTTCGACGCCAGACGCCCCGTCACGGCCACGGCTTGCGCATAGTTCGTGTGCACCCTGCCCGTCGTGACGTTGATCATCTTCGGCAATTTATCGGTATACGTCGACTTCAGCTTGGCCATGCCCCGGTATTCGAGCAGCACCTTGGGCAGCGGATAATCCTCGGCCAGCTTTTGCAGCACTTCTTCATCCGTCGACGGCGCGCCCGTCGGGGTTTTCTTGACCACTGGCAGCTTCAATTTTTCAAAGAAGATTTCGCCGATCTGCTTGGGCGAACCCAGGTTGAACGGCTGCTCGGCCAGTTCATACGCCTTCTTTTCCAGCTCGAGGATCTTCACGGCCAGCTCGGCCGACTGGATGTTGAGCAATTCGTCGTCGATCAGCACGCCGTTGCGCTCGATCTTTTGCAAGACCACGGCCGTCGGCATTTCGATCTTTTCATAGATGAACGTGAGTTTTTCATCGTTCGCCACATTGCCCCACATGGCATTGTGCAAACGCAAGGTCACGTCGGCATCCTCGGCCGCGTATTTCGCCGCCTGTTCCACCTCGACTTGATTGAACGTGATCTGCTTGGCGCCCTTGCCGCACACGTCCTCGAACGGGATGGTCGTGTAGTTCAGGTGGCGCAGGGCCAGGCTGTCCATGTCGTGCTTCTTGTGCGACTCGAACACATACGATTCGAGCAGGGTGTCGTGGGCGATACCGCGCAACGTCACGCCATGGTTGGCGAAGATGTGGCTGTCATACTTCAGGTTCTGGCCCAGCTTGGGCTTGGTCTCATCTTCAAGCCACGGGCGCAGTTTCGCCAGCACGTGTTCGCGCGTCAACTGTTCCGGCGCGCCCGCGTAATCGTGGGCCAGCGGGATGTAGCAGGCGGCGTGCTCGGCCACGGACAGGGAAATGCCGACCATTTGCGCCGTCATCGGTTCCAGCGAGGTGGTTTCCGTGTCCACGGCCGTCAGGGCAGCCGCGTCGATCAGGGCGATCCATTTGTCGAGCTGGGCATCCGTCAGCACGGTTTCATATTCGGCTTCCACCGCTGGGGTCGCGTCGGCGAACATGTCGCCCGTCGTGTTCGCAGTCGATGCGCCAGCCGTTGCAGGCGCGCCAACGGGCGACATCGGCGGCGGCGCCGCACCCAGTTCGCGCAGCAGGGCCTTGAAGCCGTAGCGGTTGAAGAAAGCCAGCAGCGCTTCCTTGTCTTCGTGTTTCGCCACCAGCGAATCGGCGATGGTCGTCATGTGGCCGGACAGATCGCAATCGGTCTTGACGGTGATCAAGGCGCGCGCCTGCGGCAGCCATGGCAGGGCCGTGCGCAGGTTTTCACCGACGGCGCCGCCCACACTGGCCGCGTTTTCCATCACGCCTTCCAGGCTGTCGTACAGGGTCAGCCATTTGACGGCCGTTTTCGGCCCGCATTTCGACACGCCCGGCACGTTGTCGACCGTATCGCCGATCAGCGACAGATAATCGATGATGCGCTTGGGCGGCACGCCGAACTTGGCCAGCACGGCCGCTTCGTCGAGCTTTTCATTGCTCATGGTATTGATCAGCATCACCTGGCTGTTGACCAGTTGCGCCAGGTCCTTGTCGCCCGTGGACACCACCACATTCATGCCGGCGGCGGCCGCCTGCACGGCCAGGGTCCCGATCACATCGTCCGCTTCGACGCCGTCGACCATCAAAATGGGCCAGCCCATGGCGCGCACGGCTTCGTGGATCGGTTCGATCTGCAAACGCAGGTCGTCCGGCATCGAGGCGCGCGTGGCCTTGTACTCGGGATACATGTCATCGCGGAAAGTTTTACCCTTGGCATCGAACACGCAGGCGATGTAGGCGGCCGGGTAATCGGCGCGCAGGCGACGCAGCATGTTGACCATGCCGTGCATGGCGCCCGTGGGGTAACCGTCCGGGCTGCGCAGGTCGGGCAGCGCATGGAAGGCGCGATAAAGGTAACTGGAACCGTCGACTAACAGCAGGGTGTTTTGCATAATGCCAATAAAATAAGGTGAGCGCGCCCGCCCAGTGAGCAGAGCGGCGGGCGGGTGGAAGTTCGCCCAATTATCGCAGAGTTTAGGGCCGCGTCACCGGCCGCAATGCGTGCCGTTCCTGGCGTTTTTGCCACCCTGGCGGCCCCGAACGGGCACGCGGGCCGCCGCTGCGGGCCAT
The DNA here is from genome assembly GCF_056174685.1 of Janthinobacterium sp. BHSEK. Lineage (NCBI taxonomy): Bacteria > Pseudomonadati > Pseudomonadota > Betaproteobacteria > Burkholderiales > Oxalobacteraceae > Janthinobacterium > Janthinobacterium sp. BHSEK. The sequence continues at coordinate 58,574 of NZ_JBWBYV010000032.1, read as the reverse complement.
TTCGGCGCATTTAAACAGCATTGCCTACCAGTTTGTTACAATGCCTTATAGATAAATTGACGGCATTACACCACTGCACGCGCTGCAGTCCCACACATGGAAGCGAACCCATCATGATGCGTACATCGACACTCTGGACATTCCTCGCCCTGCCCCTGCTGGCATGTTCGGCCCTTGCCAGCGCCCAGACGCCGGCCAAACCGAGCGACGCGCCGCCCCAGCTCGAACGTATCGAGGAAATGGGCGAAGCCCCCATCACCGTGGCGCCGGCCGCCGCCAAGCAGCAGATTACCGAAAAACGCGAAGCGGGTGTCACCAGCGAAGTGAAAGTCACCAGCGGCGGCAGCACCTATTACATGAAGCCGGCCGCCGGCGCCGACCAGGCCAACGGCAACGCCCTGCGCGGCCCGCAATGGAAAGTGCTGGAATTTGATCTGGGCAAGAAAAAACAGAAACAACGCGATGAAGAGGCAGCGGACGCGCCAGCACCGCCCGCACCAGCGAAGTAAGCAGCCACTCTCTTCTGCCCTGCCCCGGCCATGCGCGGGGGCAGCCGGCTTTTTTTGACCTTTTAGACCATTCATTTCTTTCCCATGGCAGTTTTTACCGCGCTACACCTGGACGATATCGGCCAGTGGATCACGCAGTTTCCACTCGGCAAACCTCTGGCGCTCAAGGGCATCGCCTCCGGCATCGAAAACAGCAATTTCTTCCTGAGCACGGAGCGCGGCGAGTATGTGCTGACGATCTTTGAAAACCTCAGCTTCGAGCAATTGCCGTTCTACCTGCAACTGATGCGCCATTTGGCGGACCGGGGCGTGCTGGTGCCCGCGCCGATCGCCAATGCCGATGGCGAACTGGTGACGGCCCTGCAAGGCAAGCCGGCCGCCATCGTCAGCAAACTCGACGGCAGCTCGCAGATGGCACCGCAAGCCGTGCATTGCGCCGCTGTCGGCGCCATGCTGGCCAAGATGCATCTGGCGGCGCAGGACTTCCCCCTGCAGCAGCCGAATCTGCGCGGACTGGACTGGTGGAACGCCACCACGCCGCTGGTCTTGCACCACCTCGACGATGCCAGGGCGCACTTGCTGCGCGCGGAAATCCATTTCCAGGACGCCTTTGCCGCCTGCGATACGTATAAAGCCATCCCGCGCGGTCCCGTGCATGCCGACTTGTTCCGCAACAACGTCATGTTTGACGGCGAGCGCCTGACGGGCTTTTTCGACTTTTACTTTGCCGGCTGCGACACCTGGCTGTTCGACGTGGCCGTCACCGTCAACGACTGGTGCGTGGACCTGGCCACGGGCGTGCTCGACACGGTGCGCGTGCGCGCCCTGCTCGACGCCTACCAGGCCGTGCGCCCGTTTACGCATGAAGAACGAACGGCATGGCAGCCGATGCTGCGCGCCGCCGCGCTGCGTTTCTGGCTGTCGCGCCTGTACGATTATTACCAGCCGCGCGAAGCGGAAATGCTGACCCCGCACGATCCCACGCATTTCGAACGTATTCTGCGCGAACGTATCGCCACACCTGCTCCGGAACTGTTTTAAACATGGAAAAATTACCTGCAAGTACAGGTTGGCAATGGGTGAAACAAGGCTTCGGCCTGTTTCGCAAGCAACCTGGCGGCATGTCGATGCTGTTTCTCGGCTATATGTTCTGCATGCTGGCCGTCAGCATCGTGCCCGTGCTCGGCCAATTGCTGCCCGTCATCCTGGTGCCCGTATTCTCCGTCGCCTTCGTGCAAGGCTGCCTGCATATCGACCAGGGCAAGCGCGTCTTGCCCAGTTTGCTGCTCTCGGGCTTCCGCAAGCCGGCGTTTCCGTCCCTGTTCGGACTGGGCGTGCTGTACATCCTCATGGCCATCGTCGCCATCGGCGCCTCGACCCTGGTGGACGGTGGCTTGCTGTGGAAACTGGTCACCGGGCAACTGACGGAAGAAGCGGCGCGCGCCGCCATCCCCGACTCGCGCCTGGGCCTGGGCATCCTGCTGGCCATCGTGCTGTACGTGCCGGCCGCCATGGCCTTCTGCTTTGCCGCGCCGCTGATCTACTGGCGCCAAACCGGCCTGGGCAAGGCGCTGTTCTTCAGCTTTTTCGCCGTCTGGCGTTCGCTGTCGGCCTTCATCGTCTTCGCCGCCACCTGGTTCGCCATCAGCATCGTCACCAGCCAATTGCTGGCCGTTATCTTTGGCCGCACGCCGCTGATGATGCAGCTGATGATGCCGCTGTCGATGATATTGACCATCATCATGCATTGCTCGTTCTACGCCGCCTACCGCCAGATCTTCGGCGTGCCCGTCGATGAGAGCAAGACGGTGTCGCTGGATAAGACCGGAGAGTGATCGCCGGCCAGATGTAAAAAGGGGCAGCCTGCGCAGGCTGCCCCTTTTTTATATATCGAATGCCTTGCAATGCCAACAATGATGTCGGATTACGCTGCGCTAATCCGACCTACACGCTCTCGAATGCCTTGCAATGCCACAGCGTAGGTCGGATTAGCGGCGGCACGCCGCGTAATCCGACGTTGCGCCGTACAACATCACCGTCCCAGACGTTCCAGCTTGGCGATCCCCAGGTCCAGCACCTTCATGCCGTGCTGGCCGAAGTTGATCTGCGCGCGCGCATTGCCGCCGCCGCCTTCGATATTCACGATCACGCCTTCACCGAACTTGGCGTGCGCCACCGATTCGCCGATGCGCCAGCCACCGCCCGAGGCTTTTTGCGCGATCTTTTGCGCAATCGCATTGTCCGAACCGAGACTGGCCACTCTTGGTGCCTCGTCCCAGGCCGACTTGCGGTTGCCGAACCAGTTCGCCTGCACCTTCGGCGACAGCCATTTCAAGGACTCTTCCGGCAACTCGTCGAAGAAGCGCGACTTCATGTTGTAGCGCGTCTGGCCGTGCAACATGCGCGTCTGCGAGAAGCTCATGTAGAGCCGCTTGCGCGCGCGCGTGATGGCCACGTACATCAGCCGGCGTTCCTCTTCCACGCCATTGTCTTCCTTCGAACTGCTTTCGTGCGGGAACAGGCCCTCTTCCAGGCCCGTGATGAACACGTTGTCGAATTCCAGGCCCTTGGCCGAGTGCACGGTCATCATCTGCAGCGCATCCTGGCCCGCCTGCGCCTGGTTGTCGCCCGCTTCCAGCGACGCGTGCGATAAAAATGCGGAGAGCGGCGACATCACGGCCGGCAGCGGCGCGTCGGCATCGAGGATTTCGATGCCATCCTGGTTGACGACGGGCGCGCCCGACTGCGCCTGGGCGGCTGGTCCCAGGTGGGCCGGTGCGCCCTGTCCAAAACCTTCCTCGGAAATGAACTGGCTGGCCGCGCTGACCATCTGCTCCAGATTCTCGATGCGGTCGGCACCTTCCTTTTCATTCTGATAATGCTGCAGCAAGGTACTCGCTTCCAGCACGACTCTGACCATTTCCGGCAGGGACAATTGCTGCGTTTCGAAACGCACGCCCTCGATCAATTTCACGAAACCGGCCAGCACGCTGCCCGCCTTGCCCGCCACATACGGCACGGAAGCGTACAGCGAAATGCCGTACTGCTCCGACGCGGCCTGCAATTGCTCGATCGAGCGCATGCCGATGCCGCGCGTGGGGAAGTTCACGACGCGCAGGAAGGCCGAATCGTTGTGCGGATTGTCCATCAATTGCAAATAAGCAATCGCGTGCTTGACCTCGGCGCGCTGGAAGTAGCGCTGGCCGCCATACACGTGGTAGGGAATGGCGGCCGAAAACAGCGCGTGTTCGATCACGCGCGACTGCGCATTCGAACGGTACAGAATGGCGATTTCGCTGCGCGAGGCGCCGTCGGCGATCAGGCTTTTCGCCTCTTCGATGATCCACTGCGCTTCCTGCAGGTCGGAACTGGCTTCATACACGCGCACCTGCTCGCCATGGCCCGCGTCCGTGCGCAGATTCTTGCCGAGGCGCTTGCTATTGTTCGCGATCAACACGTTGGCGCTGTCGAGGATGTGGCCGTGCGAGCGGTAGTTCTGCTCCAGCTTGATCAAGTTCTTGACCTGAAACTCATGCTCGAAGGCGCTCATATTACCCACGTTGGCGCCGCGGAAGGCATAGATGCTCTGGTCGTCGTCGCCGACGGCAAACAGGGCGCCGCCATCGCGGCTGCCATGGCCGGCCAGCAATTTCAACCAGTTGTATTGCAGGTTGTTCGTATCCTGGAACTCGTCCACGAGAATATGGCGGAAGCGCGCCTGGTAATGCTCGCGCAATGGTTGATTGCGGCTCAGCAACTCATACGTGCGCAGCAGCAATTCCGCAAAATCGACGACGCCTTCGCGCTGGCACTGGTCGTCGTACAGCTGGTACAGCTCGACCATCTTGCGCTCGTGCGCGTCATACGCTTCCACGTCCGTGGCGCGCAAGCCCTGGTCCTTGGCATTGTTGATGAAATACATCACCGTCTTCGGCGGGAATTTCTCATCATCGATGTTGTTCGCCTTCAACAAGCGCTTGATCACGGATAGCTGATCCTGCGAATCGAGGATCTGGAAGGTCTGCGGCAGGGCCGCGTCGCGGTAGTGCGTGCGCAGCAAGCGGTTGCACAGGCCGTGGAAGGTGCCGATCCACATGCCGCGCGTGTTGATCGGCAGCATGGCCGACAGGCGCGTGAGCATTTCCTTGGCGGCTTTATTGGTAAAGGTCACGGCCAGGATGCCGGGCGGCGATACCTGCTGGGTCTGGATCAGCCACGCAATGCGGGTGGTCAGCACGCGGGTCTTGCCCGAACCGGCGCCGGCCAGGATCAGCGCATGCTGGGCCGGCAGGGTGACGGCAGCCAATTGTTCGGGATTGAGGTTGTGAAGAAGATTTTGCATGCCGTGATTATACCGGCATGGCTAAAAATACTGTGCATTTGTCCAGCGGTCGCGCCATTTTACCCGCGCGCGCTACAATCGCTATCCCGACACAGCGGCCTGTATCCCCATGACACCCCCCACCCACCTCGACGGCGCCCGCGTACTGGCCTGGGCCTGGTCCGACCTGCCCTTCGGCCACCTCACCGATGAGCATGGCACCGCCCCCGCCGCCATCCACGGCCTGGCCGTGTGCCAGTATGCGGGCGAGGCGCGCGTCTACCGTTTCAGCTGCGACGCGCGCTGGGAAACGCTGCAGGACGAGGTGTATGCCAGCGAAGGCGAGGCCAGGGTGCAGCTGCCGTCGCAATACCGCGCCGTGGCCGCCAGCTGGAACCAAGTCTAGCGCACCGGCTTGGCCTTGCCCTCGCTGAGCGCCTGGGCGATCACCTGGCGCGTGGTCTTGTCGGCTGCCTTGGTGGCCTTTTCCTGCTGGCGTCCCAGCGCTTCCATCTGCTTGCCCAGGGTTTCCATCGGCTTGCCGCGCTGATCCATCTGGCGCGACAGCGCATCCACCTTGTCCGCCTCGCGTTCTTGCGCGGCGGCAATGCGGTCGTTGACCTCTTCCATGGCGTCCTGCGCATCTTCCATCTGCTGCTGCAGGCGTTCCACCTCGCGCCCGGCCGTGCGGCGCGCCGTCTCCGTGGTCGCCTGCGCCTGGCGGCGCGCCGCCTCGCCCATCTTGCGGCCCAGTTCCTGCTGCTGTCGGCCCAGCGCCTGCAGTTGCGCCACATCGCGCGCGCCGACGTTCGCCTGCGCCGCGCCATGGGCGCCCATCTTGCTGCCCAGTTCGCCCATCGCCTTGCCGTGTTCGCTCATCTGCTTGCCCAGGCCGCTCATCTGAAAACCCAGATCTTGCGAGGGCTTCCAGGCGTCGCGCACGCGGGCCAGCAGCGCGGCATCCTGCGTCACATAGCCCTTGCCCTGGTCGCGGAACCACAGGAACTGCCCCTTGAGCGAACGCTGCAGCTGCTTGATCTGCTGGCCGTCGACATCGGTGCCGGCCATGGTGACGCTGTCCTCGCTGCTGTCGACGAGCGCATAGCCATCGCCGCTGCCCATGGAAATATTGATCTGCTTGCTCGGCGCGGCCGGTGCGGCTGGCGGCGCGGGCGGCTGCGGCGGCTGTACGGCCAGCGCGCTGCCGCCAAGCACAATACCGGCCAGGCTGAGGATCAAACGGTGGGAAGTGGACATGGCTGCCTCGTCGCAAAAGTAGTGGAGCATCGACTGTAGCGGCGGATGGCGCACGGCTCCAGCGCGCTGCGACAGGCTGCAAAAAGACCTGCCTGGATGGCAGACTCGGACGATGGATGGCACGCGGGGCAAAAAAAACGGAGGCCGCAGCCTCCGCAAAAACGCCGTGGTACGGCGTAATGTATTAGTACAGCACGACGGAGCGGATCGATTCGCCGCTCTTCATCAGGTCGAAGCCCTGGTTGATGTCGTCGAGCTTCAAGCGGTGCGTGATCAAATCGTCGATATTGAGCTTGCCTTCCATGTACCAGTCGACGATCTTCGGCACGTCCGTGCGTCCGCGCGCGCCGCCGAAGGCGGAACCTTTCCACACGCGCCCCGTCACCAGCTGGAATGGACGGGTGGAAATTTCCTGGCCGGCCGCCGCCACGCCGATGATGATGGACTGGCCCCAGCCCTTGTGGCAGCACTCGAGCGACTGGCGCATGGTGGTGGTGTTGCCGATGCATTCAAACGAATAGTCGGCGCCGCCGTCCGTCAGCTGCACGATGGTGTCGACCACGTTTTCCACTTCGTTGGCGTTGACGAAATGCGTCATGCCGAACTTGCGGGCGATGTCCTGGCGCGCCGGGTTGATGTCGACGCCGATGATTTTATCGGCGCCGACCATCTTCGCCGCCTGGATCACGTTCAGGCCGATGCCGCCCAGGCCGAACACGACCACGTTGGCTCCCGCCTCGACCTTGGCCGTAAACAGCACGGCGCCCACGCCGGTGGTGACGCCGCAGCCGATGTAGCAGACTTTATCGAATGGCGCGTCTTCGCGGATCTTCGCCAGGGCGATTTCCGGCACCACGATGTAGTTCGAGAAAGTGGACGTGCCCATGTAGTGGAAGATGGGCTTGCCGTCGATGGAGAAGCGCGAGGTGGCGTCCGGCATCAGGCCGCGGCCCTGCGTCGAGCGGATCGATTGGCACAGGTTGGTTTTTTGCGACAGGCAGAATTTGCACTGGCGGCACTCCGGCGTGTACAGGGGGATGACGTGGTCATCCTTCTTCAGGCTTTTCACGCCCGGGCCCACGTCGACGACGATGCCGGCGCCTTCATGGCCGAGGATGGACGGGAAGATGCCTTCCGGATCGGCGCCCGACAGGGTGTAGTAATCGGTATGGCAAATGCCCGTGGCCTTGATTTCGACCAGTACCTCGCCCTCGCGCGGGCCAGCCAGGTCGACTTCTTCGATGGTCAACGGGGCGCCCGCCTTCCAGGCAATCGCTGCTTTGGTTTTCATGTGTGTCCTGTCTATGGTTGAACCAGGCGCGCCAGCGCGCCGTATCGCCACATCATAGCAAGGCAGGCATGCGGGCGCGAGAGGATACGCTTACTTGGTCTTTGCCCGGTTCAAAAATGCGCCATGCAAGCCGTTCAGGGTTTCCTCGGCCAGCAGCAGCTGGCTGGCGATTTCATTGATCTTGCGGCGGCTGGAACGGGCATGGTCGCGCAGCACCTCGAACGCCGTGTTGCGGTCCGTCTGGAACTTGCCCATCAGCAAACCCACGGCCAGGCTCGTTTCGCGTCCCGCGGCCAGCGCCGCGTTCAGGTTCAGCTCGGTGCGCCGCAGCTGGCGGATCTCGTCCGCACGGGCCAGGCCCGCTTCGAACGCGGGCATCAAACGGCCTTCATCGACGGGTTTGACGACATAGCCGACGGCGCCGTAGGCGGCCGCCTGCTTGCCCGATTCGCTGTCGCCGCTGCCGGACAGGAACATGAACGGCACGGCCGTCTCGCCATGCAGGCGCTTGGCCAGTTCCAGGCCGGACATGCCCGGCATGTGGATGTCGAGCAAGGCCAGGTCCGGCTCGCGCTGGGCGATCAGCTGCAGCGCCACTTCGGCCGAATGGGCCAGGGCCGTTTCATAACCGGCATGGCGCAGGACTTCGCCGAGGAATTCCAACAGGAGCTGGTCATCGTCAACGATCAGGATAAGGCGTTTCGCGGCGGCTGGCTGACTCATGGGTGGGGGACCTCGGTAATGAATGATGTTCTTATTATATGCCGATTATTGCCCCAAACCAGCCCTGCACGTCCATGCTCATACCGCGAACAAGTGGTTGAATTGCTGCACCGCAATATTCACATCGTCCGCCTCGTATGCATTGTTAAAGACGCTGCTGATGGCGGCCACCATGTCGGCGCCACGCGCCACCAGCGGCGCCGCGTTCTCCGGCGTCATGCCGCCGATCACCACGCACGGCAAGGCGATCTCGCGCTTGGCCTGCAGCACGATATCCAAGGGCGTGGTCACCGGATACTTTTTCACCAGCGAGGGATAAAAACCGCCGAAGGCCACATAGCTGGCGCCGCCCGCCTCAGCCGTCCGTGCCAGGGCCATGTCGCCATAGCAGGAAGCGCCGACGATCTTGTCCTTGCCCAGGCGCGCGCGCGCCTGCGCCACGGACGCGTCCGTGCCGCCCACGTGCACGCCATCCGCGTCGAGTTCTTCGCACAGTTCGATAAAATCGTTGATGATGAAGGGCACGCCATACTTGCGGGCCAGGGCCAGCAAGGCGCCCGCCTGCTCGCGCCGCTGCTGCGCGTCGGCGCTCTTGTGGCGATATTGCAGCAGAGCCACGCCTGCCTGCAAGGCTTGCTCGCTCACGTCGAGCAGGTGGTCGGTGTCGTCCCAGTTCGGGGTAACCAGATACAGTCCACGCATGATATTTCCTTATTGAATGAATCGTTGCGGCATGAGTTGACCTGGCGCAATCGCATACGCGCCGGCCAGGGCCGCATGGCAATAGCTTTGCGCCAGATCCAGCGCTTCAGGCAGCGCCTGTCCCAGCGCCAGATGCGCCGCGATGGCCGAGGCCAGGGTGCAGCCGCTGCCGTGAAACTCGCCGGACAAGCGCGGCCAGCGCCATTCGCGCTCCCCGCCGACGCTATCGAAGCAGCGGTTGACGACCGTCTCGCCCTCGCCGTGGCCGCCCGTCACCAGCACGTGCTGGCAGCCTTGCGCCCGCAAGGCTGCTTCGCCGCCGAGGGCCGCCGCCTCCGGCCCGTTCGGTACGATCACGGTCGTCACCGGCAACAAGGGCGCCAGCGCCAGCACGGCATCGTCCCGGCTGAGTACGTCGCCATGGCCGCTGGCCAGCACGGGATCGAGCACCACGGGCAAGTCCGGTCGGCTTTGGCGCAATTGCGCGATCAGCTGCGCGATGACGGTCGCATTCGCGGCGCTGCCGGGAATGCCGATCTTCACGGCATCGATGGCGATCTTGTCGATCAGCGCCAGCGCCTGCCGGCGCAGCAGCTCCGGCGCCACCGGCTCGACAGCAAACACGCGGTCATTGTCCTGCACCGTCAGCGCCGTAATCACGGGCAAGGCATGCGCGCCCTGCGCCGCAATCGCGACAATATCGGCGGCGATGCCGGCCCCGCCCGACGGGTCGACGCCGGCAAACACGAGCACGGTGCGGTGCATCGGCACCATCACGCCAGGCGGCCCGCCATCGGCGACGATGGCGAAGCGGCGAATTTGCGCGGCATGCGTCCCGCCAGGAACGCTTCGCGCCCGGCCCGCACGGCCAGCTTCATGGCGCGCGCCATGCGCACGGGGTCGCGCGCGCCGGCAATGGCCGTGTTCATCAGCACGCCATCGCAGCCGAGTTCCATGGCAATGGCCGCATCCGACGCCGTGCCCACGCCCGCGTCCACCAGCACGGGCACCTTGGCCTGGTCGATGATCAAGGACAAATTCCACGGATTCAGGATGCCCATGCCCGAGCCGATCAGGGACGCCAGCGGCATGACGGCCACGCAGCCGATGTCTTCCAGAATCTTCGCCTGGATGGGGTCATCGCTGCAGTAGACCATCACGTCAAAGCCATCCTTGACCAGCGCCTCGGCCGCGATCAAGGTTTCCGGCATGTGCGGGAACAGGGTCTTTTCATCGCCCAGCACTTCCAGCTTGACCAGGTTGCGCCCGCCCAGCAGCTCGCGCGCCAGCTGCAGCGTGTACACGGCATCTTTCGCGTTGTAGCAGCCGGCCGTGTTCGGGAGTATCGTGTACTGGTCGGGCGGCACGAAGTCGAGCAGGCTGGGCGCATTCGGGTCCTGGCCAATGTTGACCCGGCGAATCGCCACCGTGATGATCTGCGCCTCGGCAGCGTCCGTCGCTTCGCGCGTCTGCGGCAAGTCCTTGTACTTGCCGCTGCCCACCAGCAAGCGCGATTGGTATTGTTTGCCTGCGATGGTCAGCAGGTCGTCATGTGTTGCGGTAATCATGTGCTTTTCCTTGTCTATTCTCAACTTAGCCGCCGCCGATGGCGCGCACGATCTCTACTTGGTCTTGCGTTTGCAAGACCTGTCCCGGCCACGCCTTGCGCGGCACGACGTTGCGGTTGACGGCCAGCGCCAGCGCCTGGTTTTCCAGCGACAGCGCGGCGATCAATTGATCGAGTGTCTGCCCGGGCGGCACCTGGTGCGGCGCGCCGTTGAGCGTGATGGATATCAATGCAGGCATCACGCTCTCCTTCAGACCTTGCGGTACAGCTCGGCGCCGTTCTTGATGAACTCGATGGCCTTGATTTCCATGCCCTGCTGGAGCGCCTTGTCTTCCGCGATGCCCATGCCGGCCGCGTATTCGCGCACTTCCTGCGTGATCTTCATCGAACAGAAGTGGGGGCCGCACATGGAGCAGAAATGCGCCACCTTGGCCGAATCCTTGGGCAAGGTTTCATCGTGGAATTCGCGCGCCTTGTCCGGGTCCAGGCCGATGTTGAACTGGTCGTCCCAGCGGAATTCGAAGCGGGCTTTCGACAGCGCGTTGTCGCGGATCTGCGCGCCCGGATGGCCTTTCGCCAGGTCGGCCGCATGCGCCGCGATCTTGTAGGTGATGATGCCATCCTTGACGTCCGCCTTGTTGGGCAAGCCCAGGTGTTCCTTCGGCGTCACGTAGCACAGCATGGCCGTGCCGTACCAGCCGATCATGGCCGCGCCGATGCCGGACGTGATGTGGTCGTAACCGGGCGCGATATCCGTCGTCAACGGTCCCAGGGTGTAGAACGGCGCTTCGCCGCACTGCTCCAGCTGCAAGTCCATGTTTTCTTTAATGAGTTGCATCGGCACGTGGCCCGGGCCTTCGATCATCACCTGCACATCGTGTTTCCAGGCAACCTGCGTCAGTTCGCCCAGGGTCTTCAGTTCGCCCAGCTGCGCTTCGTCGTTGGCGTCGTAGATGGAGCCGGGGCGCAAGCCGTCGCCCAGCGAGAACGACACGTCGTACGCCTTCATGATTTCGCAGATCTCTTCGAAATGCGTGTACAGGAACGATTCCTGGTGGTGCGCCAAACACCATTTCGCCATGATGGAACCGCCGCGCGAGACGATGCCCGTCAGGCGCTTGGCCGTCATCGGCACGTAGCGCAGCAGCACGCCCGCGTGGATGGTGAAGTAATCGACGCCCTGCTCGGCCTGCTCGATGAGGGTGTCGCGGAAGATTTCCCACGTCAGATCTTCGGCCTTGCCGTTGACCTTTTCCAGCGCCTGGTAGATGGGCACGGTACCGATGGGCACGGGGCTGTTGCGCACGATCCATTCGCGCGTTTCGTGGATATGCTTGCCGGTGGACAAATCCATGACGTTGTCGCCGCCCCAGCGGATGGCCCAGGTCATCTTTTCCACTTCCTCGCCGATCGACGAGGTGACGGCGGAATTGCCGATATTCGCATTGATTTTCACCAGGAAATTGCGGCCGATGATCATCGGTTCGACTTCCGGATGGTTGATGTTGGCGGGAATGATGGCGCGGCCGCGGGCGATTTCCTCGCGCACGAATTCCGGCGTGATTTCCGCCGGGATGCTGGCGCCGAAGGACTGGCCCGGATGCTGGCGGCCCATCAGGTCGGCCAGGCGTTCGCCCATGGGGCCGGAAGCTTTCAGTTCGCGCAAATACTCCTGGCGGCGCATGTTTTCGCGGATGGCCACGAATTCCATTTCCGGCGTGATGATGCCTTGGCGCGCGTAATACATTTGCGTGACGTTCTTGCCGGCGATGGCGCGGCGCGGCTTGCGGTGCAGATTGAAACGCAGCTCGGCCAGCTTCGGGTCCGCCAGGCGGGCGATGCCGTAGTCGGAGGTGGGGCCGGGCAATTCTTCCGTGTCGGCCCGCTCCATGATCCACGGCAGGCGCGGCGTGTCGAGGCCGGAGCGGATGTCGATCTGCACGTCCGGGTCCGTGTAGGGGCCGGAGGTGTCGTAGACGTAGATGGGCGGATTCTTTTCGCCGCCGAACGACGCTTCCGTGTCGGACTGGCTGATTTCGCGCATGGGCACGCGGATGTCGGGGCGGCTGCCTTCGACGTAGATCTTGCGCGAATTGGGCAGCGGCGCGATGGCGGCTTCGTCGACCGTGGCGGTGGCGGAGAGGAATTTCGGGTTGGCGTTCATTTTGGCTCCTTGGCTAGACTATTTTTAAGCCTGGAGCCAGCTAAGGAGGTTCGGAATTACGCACGCGGAAAGGCGGGGTGCGTTCATCCTAAAGCTTCCCTTCGCTGGCATTATCCAGATCAGGTTCGGAGGGTATTTCTCACCCGCGCTTGCACTGTGTTTTCACAGCGAAAGGCAGGACCCCTAGCGTTTGCCACCTTGCGGCAGCGAGCCAATTATACGCGGTTCGCGCCGCGTGGCCAGATGATTTCTTGCCGGTGTCGTGTTTGCGCATCTGCTGCAATGCAGCAGACGGCGTCACGCTTATTTCTTCTTGCCCCAGCGCCAGGCGGTCGGTTCGCCCTTCAGCTGGCAGATGAAAATGAGCACGGCGACGATGGCCACTTCATACACGATATAGCCGACGAGCATGGTTTGCGGCGGGAACAGGAAGGCGCCGCAGGCGAACAGCGCCAGCGCGGCCAGGAACACCAGCCAGCCCTGCCAGGTGATGGGCAAGCCCCAGCCCCAGCCATAGGTCTTGGCGGGGAACCAATAGGAGGGAGATTTGTCAGTCATGATTTTTCCTGGTCAATATCAATACCGCCAAGTATAAATCACGCTCCCCGCAAGCGCTCCGTGACATCGAGGCCGATGCCGCGGTAGCCGATGAAGCGGCTGCCATTGTCGAACATCGGTTCGCCGCTGACCTGCAGATACTGCGTGCTGCCGTCGAGGTTGGTGCGGCTGTAGATGAAATCGAGGAACGGTTCGCGCGCGGCGATCTTGGCGTCGAGCAAGGCGCGCTCGGTGGCGTTCCAGCGCTGCGGCTCTTCCTCGCTGCCGATGCCCAGCATTTCAGCCACGGGGCCGGAAAAGCGCGTCAAATTGCCCTGCGCATCTTGCTCCCAGTACCAGTCGGACGACAGTTCCGTGAAGCGCTGAAAGCGCGCTTCGCTTTCGCGCAACTCCGCCGTGCGGTCTTCCACCATCTGTTCCAGCGACTTGTTGTATTCGGCCAGCTTCTGGTACAGCAAGCGCACTTCCAGCATGTTGTGGATGCGCGTCTTGACTTCCACCAGGTCGAAGGGCTTGCTGACGAAATCCTTGGCGCCCGCCTGCAGGGCGCGCAGCTTGTGGCCGGGCTGGGCCGTGATCACCAGCACGGGCAGGTAGCTGCCCGCCTCGATGTCGCGCAAGCCTTCCATGACTTCGAAGCCATCCATTTCCGGCATCTGCAGGTCGAGCAGGATCAGGTCGTAGCGGTGCTGCTGGTGCAGCGCGCGCACGGCTTGCGGGTCCATGGTGGAGGTGATGCGCGTGTAGCCGGCATTGCGCAGCACCTGTTCCAGCAGCATGACGTTCGCCTCCTGGTCATCGACGATGAGGATGCTGGCGTTCAGGATCTCGGTGGCTTGAAGCATGGCGGTATTCCTAAAATTGAGTGCTGAATCAGCGTATTGCGTGAGTGTCGTCGGCCAGGCCGTGCGCGGCTGCATGGTGCAGGGCCACGTCGAGCGCGTCCATGAATTCGACGACCTTGATCGGCTTGGTCAGATAGCGGAAGAAGCCCGCTTGCAAGCCTTTTTCGATGTCGCGCGGCACGGCGTTGGCCGACAGGGCCATGACGGGAATGTGGCGGGTGAGGGGATCATCATGCAGGATGTGCAGCGCGCCGTAGCCGCTGATGCCGGGCAGGTTGATATCCATCAGGATCACGTCCGGCTGGTAGGTGCGCGCCAGGTCGATGCCCAGGTGCGCATCGATGGCCGTCAGCAGTTTCAAGTCGCTGCGGCGGGCGATCAATTGCTCGACCAGCGCCAGGTTGGCGGGATTGTCTTCCACGTACAGCAAGGTGCGCAGGCTTTCCTGCGGTTCCTGCACCTGCGGCAGCGCGTCGCCGTCGCCCAGCACCAGTGCCGGCGCGCTGCTGGCGGCCAGCTCGAACCAGAACGTGGTGCCCACGCCGACGGCGCTGTCGACGCCGATGGTGCCGCCCATCAATTCGACCAGTTGCTTGGTGACAACGAGGCCGATGCCCGTGCCCTCTTCCGTGCTGTTTTCCTGTCCCAGACGGTTGAAAGGCTGGAACAGCTGCGCCACCTGGGCCGCGTCGAGACCGGCGCCGCTGTCGCGCACGCTCACGCGCACGCGTTCGCCATGCCCGCTGCATTCGACGGTGACGGCGCCGCCGCCCTGGTTGTACTTGATGGCGTTCGACAGCAGGTTGATCATCACCTGTTTTACGCGCGTGCGGTCCGCATGCACATAAAAGGCCTTGCCGCAGCGGGGGAAATGCATGCGGATGCCGCGCTTTTCCGCCTGCGGCGCGATCATGGCCTGGCAATCCTGCAGCACGTCGAGCAGCGACATCGCTTCCTGCGACAGGGTGACCTTGCCCGATTCGATCATGGCCAGGTCGAGGATTTCATTGATCAAGCGCAACAGGTACCAGCCGCCCTTGAGGATTTGCTCGATCGAGCGCTGCTGCGGCGGGCTCGGCGGCGGCACGTCGGATGCCATCAGCTGGGCGAAACCCAGCACGGCGTTCAAGGGCGTGCGCAATTCATGGCTCATGCTCGACAGGAATTCGGACTTGGCGCGGTTGGCCTTTTCCGCCACCTGGCGCGCCTTCTTCAGCTCGGCATTGTTGGTTTCGACCAGCGAGCGCGTATATGCCTGCTGTTCGCGCAGGCGCTGGTCCAGCTGTGCCTGTTCCGCCTCGACCTGCTTGCGCACCGTGTTGTCGGTGCCGATCAGCAGATAA
The DNA here is from genome assembly GCF_056174685.1 of Janthinobacterium sp. BHSEK. NCBI lineage: Bacteria > Pseudomonadati > Pseudomonadota > Betaproteobacteria > Burkholderiales > Oxalobacteraceae > Janthinobacterium > Janthinobacterium sp. BHSEK. The sequence continues at coordinate 43,294 of NZ_JBWBYV010000032.1, read as the reverse complement.
CCGATGACCTTGCTCTGCGCATCGCGCAAGGCCGTCACGGAGACGATGGCGGGGAAGCGGCTGCCATCCTTGCGGATGTAGGTCAGCTCATAGATGTCTTCGATGCCGCGCGTGGCCTTGAACACGAGCGCTTCCACGCCCGGCGTGATGACGGTGTCGAGCTCGGCGCTGAGGGCGGCCGCGCGGGTGACGATTTCTTGCGCGTCAGAAATACCGGCCGGCGTCAGCTTGTCGACCACGTCGCTGGCTTCATAGCCGAGCATGCGTTCGGCGCCCACGTTGAATATCTGGATCACGCCCTGCGCATCGGTGGCGATGCACGAGAAGTTGGCGCTGTTGAAAATCGCATCCTGCAAGGCGCCCGCCTTGAGCAGCTGGCGCGGCAGGCTGGCCGCCGCCGTGCGCCGGTACAGCGCCACCAGCATCAGCAACAGCAGGCATACCAGGGCCTCGATCAGGATCGCCGCATCAAAAGGCGGCGCGCGCCAGACCAGCACGCCGATGACCACCAATACGATGGCGCTGAACGCGAACGCCAATGCCATGGGCCAGCGCGACGGGGCGCGGTTAGGGTTATTTTCAACTGAGTGCATGGGTAGCCTGGGCTGGGACAACAATAAAAAAATGGGAAATGCGGCGCCTAGCGGCCTTGGCGCTGGCGCACGTCCGACAGCAGGCGCGTAAATTCCTTCTTGACGACGCCATAGCATTCGCACACCTGGCCTTCGAGGCCGGCGCGGTCCTGCACCGTGATATGGCCGCGCCGGTAACTGATGAGGCCGCGCGCTTGCAATCGCCCCGCCGCTTCCGTCACGCCTTCGCGGCGCACGCCCAGCATGTTGGCGATCAGTTCCTGCGTCATGGTCAGCTCGCGGTTCGGCAGGCGGTCCATGGTCAGCAGCAGCCAGCGGCACAGCTGCTGCTCCACCGTATGGTGGCGGTTGCATACGGCCGTCTGCGACATTTGCGTGATCAGCGCTTGCGTATAGCGCAGCAGCAAGCGCATGACGGGGCCCGCGCGGTCGAATTCTTCCATCAGCAGATGGGCCTTGAGCCGGTAGCCGACGCCGCCCGTCTGCACGACGGCGCGGCTCGGCGTCGAGTTGCCGCCCATAAATAGCGACACGCCCACGATGCCCTCGTTGCCGACGCCGGCAATTTCCGACGAGCCGCCGTTTTCCAGCAAATAATGGATGGAAACGATGGCCGTGGTGGGAAAGTACACGTGCTGCAGCTTGTCGCCCGAGTCGTAGATCACGTCGCCCAGCAGCATGGAGACTTGCTCCAGATGGGGAGCCAGGCGCGCGAAATCGGCGTCGAGCATGGCGGCGAGCAAATGGTTTTGATTCGGGTTGTGCAGCTGGGCATGCGGACTCGACATGGGCAGTTTTCCTGGTTTCCAGTCGTCAGCTAGGGGGGGGATGAAAGGCGTCCGAACGAGGGTCGCCATGGTGTGCAGCGTAACACACTGCTTGCACGGTGGACCGACTATATTTCTTGTTGGCATGAACGTCCGTTCGGTAGCGAACGGACCCCGCGGCGCCCGCCGCCCTACAGTCAGTCACTGCCCGGCCTGCCTGATCATGGATCGGCACCGGCGCCGCCACGGGACTCATCATGCAATCATTCTTCAAGCGCATCTCCATCTCCGTCTCCACCTCGGCCCTGATCACCCTGGCGGTCGGCCTGGGTCTGACGGCGCTGTGCTACGTCTCGGCGCGCCAGATCGAAGGGGAAAGCGCTCGGCTCCTGCTGCAGTACCACGCCAGCGGGCACACGCTGGGCGCTGCCCTGTTGCCGGCCAAGGGTATGACCTTGGATGCCAACCATCGCGGCTCGCTGTACGTGTTGCTGGGTGGAATGTTGTCGAGCCTGCTGGCCACGGCGTATGTGTACCAGCTGGTGTCGCGCAATTCCGTGATTGCCCGCATCACGGGCGAACGCACGGCGGCCTTGCAGTTTGCCAATTTGCGCCTGTCCGAGGACATCGCCGCGCGCATGCGCAATGAAAAGTCGCTGCGCTTGCGCGAACGCATCATCGAAGTCTCGGCCAACGCCATCATCCTGTGCAGCGCCGACGCGCCGGGCTACCTGATCGAATACGTCAACCCCGCCTTCGAGCGTATCACCGGCTATGCCGCCGGCGAGGTCATCGGCCAGCGCCTGGAAGATTTGCAGGGGCCGGAACATGCGCGCCAGGACATGCATGCGATCAGCGTGGCCTTGAGCGAACAGCGCGAAGGCAAGGCCATCGTGCGCAATTTCCGCAAGGATGGCAGCACCTATTGGAGCGAGCTGTTCGTCGCACCCGTGCGCGACGATGGCGATGGCCCCGTCAGCCACTTTGTCGTGGCGCAATACGACATCAGCACCGTCATGCGCTTCGAGCAGGAACTGGAATTCCAGTCGCGCCACGATATCCTCACGGGCCTGGCCAACCGTTTATTGCTGCGCGAGCGGCTGGAACAGGCGATGGCCGTGGCGCGCCGCAGCACCCTGCCCCTGTGGGTGGTCTTCATCGACCTCGACCGTTTCAAGTTCGTCAACGACACCCTGGGCCACGACGCGGGCGACACCCTGCTGAAACTGATCGCCGACCGCCTGCGCGCCGCCACGCGCGAAGTCGACACGGTGGCGCGCCTGGGCGGCGACGAATTCGTCTTGCTGCTGCCGCAACACGCCAACAGCGACCCGGGCCAGCTCATCCTGCAGCGCGTGCTGGACGCCGTGGCCCAGCCGCTGCTGGTGGGCGGCCATGAATTCTTTCTCACGTGCAGCATGGGCGTGGCCAGCTATCCCGACGATGGCGACAGCGCGGAAACCCTGATCAAGCATGCCGACATCGCCATGTACCGTGCCAAGGAGCAAGGCCGCAACCACTGGCAAAGCTACGCGCCGGCCATGAATGCCGACATGCTGGCCCGGCTGGGTCTGGAAAGCGAATTGCGCCATGCGCTCGAGCGTGGCCAGTTTCACCTCGAGTACCAGCCCCAGGTGGAGCTCGACAGTGGCAAGATCGTCGGCATGGAAGCGCTGCTGCGCTGGCGCCACCCCACCCTGGGCGCCATCGCGCCCGGCGAATTCATCCACCTGGCCGAGGAAATGGGCTTGATCGTGCCCATCGGTGCCTGGGTGCTGCACACGGCGTGCGCGCAAGCGCGGGCGTGGCAACGGGCGGGACTGAGCGGCTTGCGCCTGGCCGTCAATTTGTCTGCGCGGCAATTCCGGCAAAGCGGCTTGCTGCAATCGGTGCGGGAAATATTGGCCGTGACGGGTCTGGAAGCGCGTTTCCTCGAGCTGGAACTGACGGAAAGCATGATGATGCAGGATGTGGAACAGGCGATCGCCACCATGGGCAAGCTCAAGGCGCTGGGCTTGCGGCTGTCGATCGACGACTTCGGCACCGGTTATTCGAGCCTGGCGCACCTGCGCCGCTTCCCCATCGACGTATTAAAAATCGACAAATCCTTCGTCAGCGACCTCACGCACAGCGACGACGACGCGGCCATCGTGCAAGCCATCATCGCGCTGGCGCACAGCCTGCGCCTGGACGTCATCGCCGAAGGCGTGGAAACGGCGCAGCAGCTGGCCTTCCTGCGCCAGCACGGCTGCGACCAGATGCAGGGCTATCTGTTCAGCCGTCCGCTGGCCGCGCCCGCCTTTGAAGAATTATTACGCCAAGGCAGCATGTTGCCTGCCCTGGCGATGGTTTGAGCAGGCGTTAAAACGCGTGGCGCAAGCCGATGTTGAACGCGCGGTTGCCCGTACCCACTTCCGTGGCGTTGCCCACCATGTAGGCGGCGTCGTTGCGGTTGCGGATATGCGCGTAGGCAAGATACACCTTGCTGCGCTTGGACAAGGCGTACGTGGCGCCGATGGCCAGCTGCTGCGCATCGCGGTTGGCGCTATCGCGGTCATCCTTGCGCACATACGAGGCCAGCAAGGTCGTCGCACCGAGCGGCACGGACACGCCGACGATGGCGTCGCGGCTGTCGCTCGACTGGGCCGGCGCCTGGGCCGCGCCATATGGGTTTTCCGCGAAGAACATGCTGCTGCCGTCGCCCGTGTTGCGGCCATAGCCGGCAAACGCCGTGGCCACGCCGAAGTTGTAGTTGCCGGCCAGGATAGTGTTGTTCACGTTGGCCTTGCCCGGCTCGCCGGCACGGCTCTGGCGCGCCAGGCGCAAGGTCAACGGACCGTTGACATAACCCAATGCCAGGCCCAGCGAGCGCTGATCCGCCGCCACACCCGTGTGTTCGCCGGCGCCATACATGACGGTGGCCGTCACGCCGCGCAGCTCGGGCGAGGTGTAGCGCACGGTATTGTCGATGCGCGTGGCCGAATAGCCGGCCAAGTTGGTCGCCGCGCCGGCCAGGCCGCCCTCGAACGGATCGGCCACGTCGGTCAGCGCCTGGCTTTGCAGGTTGTACTGGCGGCCCACGGTCAGCATCCCCAGCGGGCTGTTGAGGCCGACAAAGGCCTGGCGGCCGAACAATTGCCCCGCCTGGTCCGAGCGGCCCGTGTCGCTCAGGACGCCCGCTTCCAGGGTGAACACGGCTTGCCAGCCGTCGCCCAGCGACTCCGTGCCGCGCAGCCCCAGGCGCGAACCGGCCGAGACGCCGCTGGTGAGCTTGCTGACGCCGCCTTCCTGCACCAGGCCCGCGTCCATCAAGCCATATACTTCAACGGACGACTGGGCCTGGGCGGCGGGCATGGCGCCCAGGGTGGTGGCAAGGCCGGCAACGATGGCGATTTTTTTCATGATGATTTCCTTGTAAAAGCGAAACCAGGAAAGCGGCGGCCACGGCAAGGCCGCAGGCGGCAAGGCGCCAAGCGGGGTATGCCGTATCAAAAGACGACGCGCCGGACAACAGATCCTGGCTAAGCTGTGGCGGCGCGGCCCATAGAGACGATGGCGCGCGGTGGTCCGCCGTGAATGGTGCACCGCTGGCGGTGCGCGTGGCTCAGGCGCCCGGCCCGCAGGGGACGCGCTGAAAGTGGCTGGCATCGCTGATGCGCTGGCCGTGAGACGCGGACGAGTGCTGGATATGAAACTTTAATGCAACCGCGTCTGCTGGCGCCGTCCGCAAGGATGGGGCAGGAGGCGCCGAGGCCGGCATTATAACATCGGCAGCACGCTTATCTCCGTTCTGTTGCGGCCAAACGGCCCGCAAAGCCGCCAAAACACTGAAAAAGGCCTGTTGCCACGCTGCAGGCGTTGCCGCGTCATCTATAATGGTTCCTTTTGCCAATCACACGCCAAATCATGGAATTAGCCAAGTCTTTCGAGCCCGCCGACATTGAACAATTCTGGCGCACCGAGTGGGAACAGCGCGGTTACTTTACCGCCACCCTCGATGCCGGAAAACCTTCCTTCAGCATCCAGTTGCCGCCGCCGAACGTCACCGGCACCCTGCACATGGGCCATGCGTTCAACCAGACCATCATGGATGGCCTGACCCGCTACCACCGCATGCTGGGCCACAACACGGCCTGGATACCCGGCACCGACCACGCGGGCATCGCCACGCAAATCGTCGTGCAACGCCAGCTGGACGCGCAAAAGATTTCGCGCCATGACCTGGGCCGCGAGAAATTCGTGGAAAAAGTGTGGGAATGGAAAGAAAAATCCGGTTCCATCATCACCGGCCAGATGCGCCGTCTGGGCGCCTCGGCCGACTGGCAGCGCGAATACTTCACGATGGACGAGCCGCGCTCGAAAGTCGTCACCGACGTCTTCGTGCGCCTGTTCGAGCAAGGCCTGATCTACCGCGGCAAGCGCCTGGTGAACTGGGACCCCGTGCTGGGCACGGCCGTGTCCGACCTGGAAGTGGTGTCCGAGGAAGAAGACGGCTCCATGTGGTACATCAAATACCCGCTGGCCGACGGCAGCGGTTTCCTGACGGTAGCCACCACGCGTCCTGAAACCATGCTGGGCGACGTGGCCGTGGCCGTCGATCCGACGGACGAGCGCTACACGGCGCTGGTGGGCAAGATGCTGAAATTGCCGCTGACGGACCGCGAAATCCCCATCATCGCCGACGAATACGTCGACAAGGAATTCGGCACCGGCTGCGTGAAGATCACCCCCGCGCACGACATGAACGATTACGCCGTGGGCCAGCGCCACAAACTGGCGCAGATCGTCATCCTGACCCTGGACGCGAAGATCACCGACGACGCGCCGGAAGCGTATCGCGGCATGGACCGCTTCGCCGCGCGCAAGCAGATCGTCGCCGACCTCGACGCGCAAGGCTTGCTGGAACAGGTCAAGCCGCATAAATTGATGGTGCCGCGCGGCGACCGCACGGGCGTCGTCATCGAGCCGATGCTGACGGACCAGTGGTTCGTCGCCATGAGCAAACCGGCCCCGGAAGGCACCTTCTTCCCAGGCAAATCGATCGCGGAAACGGCGCTGGACAAGGTCGCCAATGGCGAAATCAAGTTCGTGCCGGAAAACTGGAGCACCACCTACAACCAGTGGCTCAACAACATCCAGGACTGGTGCATCTCGCGCCAGCTGTGGTGGGGCCATCAAATCCCGGCCTGGTACGACGACGCGGGCAATATCTTTGTTGCGAAAACGCAAGCCGAAGCGGAAGCCAAGGCCCTGGCCGCCGGCAGCACGGGTCCCTTGAAGCGCGACGACGACGTGCTCGACACCTGGTTCTCGTCGGCCCTGGTGCCGTTCTCGACCATGGGTTGGCCTGAAGAAACTCCGGACATGAAGGCCTTCCTGCCGTCGTCCGTGCTGGTCACGGGTTTCGACATCATCTTCTTCTGGGTCGCGCGCATGGTCATGATGACGGCGCACTTCACGGGCAAGGTACCGTTTGAAACCGTCTACGTGCACGGCCTCGTGCGCGACTCGACGGGACAGAAGATGTCCAAGTCGAAGGGCAACACGCTGGACCCGATCGACTTGATCGACGGCATCGACCTGGAAGGCTTGATCGTCAAGCGCACCACGGGCCTGATGAACCCGCGCGACGCGGAAAAGATCACCAAGGCGACGCGCAAGGAATTCCCGGAAGGCATTTCCGCCTACGGCACGGACGCCGTGCGCTTCACCATGGCCAGCTATGCCTCGCTGGGCCGCAACATCAACTTCGACCTGGGCCGCTGCGAAGGCTACCGCAACTTCTGCAACAAGATGTGGAACGCCACCCGTTTCGTCATGATGAATACGGAAGGCAAGGATTGCACGGCGAACGATGTTGATCTGTCGCAAGCGGACAAGTGGATTATTTCCCTGCTGCAAAAAGCGGAACTGGACGTGGCCAAAGGCTTTGAAGACTTCCGTTTCGACAATATCGCCGCATCGATCTACAAATTCGTGTGGGACGAGTATTGCGACTGGTACCTGGAAGTAGCCAAGGTGCAAGTGCAGCAGGGCACGGAAGGCCAGCAGCGCGCCACCCGCCACACCCTGCTGCGCGTGCTGGAAGTGGTGCTGCGCCTGGCCCATCCGATCATCCCCTTCGTCACGGAAGCGCTGTGGCAGACGGTGGCGCCTTTGGCCGGCAAGACGCTCAAGGCGGAAGGTGATTCAATCATGATGCAGCCGTATCCGATCGCCAACACCGACAAGATCGACGAATCGGCCGAAGCGTGGATGCAGCAGCTGAAAGCCTTGACGGACGCGACGCGCAACCTGCGCGGCGAAATGCAGATTTCGCCTTCCGTGCGCGTGCCGCTGATCGTCGAAGCGGGCAATGCCAGCGAGAAAGAAGCGCTGGCCTCGTACGCACCGTACATCCAGTCGCTGGGCAAGCTGGCCGACGTGCAGATCGTCGATGCGCTGCCGGACTCGCCAGCGGCCGTTGCCATCGTCGGCACCACCAAGCTGATGCTGAAAGTGGAAATCGACGTGGCCGCCGAACGCGAGCGCCTGGGCAAGGAAATCGCCCGTATCGAAGCAGAAATTGCCAAAGTAAATAGCAAATTAGGCAATGAAAGTTTCGTCGCGCGCGCCCCGGCCGCCATCGTTGCGCAAGAAAACGAGCGTTTGCTCAGTTTTTCGGCGACAATTGAAAAACTGCGCGAACAGTTTGCTAAACTAGCCAGCGCATAAGGCAGGTTTGGAAGGATTGCGCGGCGTCATCCGTGACGCCGCGCGGTACCGCTGGTCTTGCCTTGGTATATAACTGTTCGTGACCCGATCAAAAAAAACCATTGGAGACTGGCAATGCATAAGATATTCAAAGCAAGCGTCACAGCAAGCGTCATGATGGCCGCCCTGGCCATCGCCGGCAGCGCCACCGCGCGCGACGATAACCACACGCCCGTGGGCACGTGGAAAACCATCGACGACGCCAGCGGCAAGCCGAAATCCCTCGTCGTCATCACGGAAAGCAACGGCGTCTTGCAAGGCAAGATCGAGAAGCTGTTCCGCGGCCCGGACGAAGACCAGAACCCCAAGTGCGACAAGTGCACGGGCGCGAAGAAAGACCAGCCCATCGTCGGCCTGGTGATCCTGTCCGGCCTGAAATATGACGGCAAGGAATGGACGGGCGGCGAAATCACGGACCCGGCCAATGGCAAGACCTACAAGAGCAAGGCCGAGCTGACGGAAGGCGGCACCAAGCTGCAAGTGCGCGGCTATATCGGCGTGCCGATGTTTGGCCGCTCGCAGACGTGGGTGCGCGAAGACTAAGCAACGCCCCCTGCCCGACCGAAGCCGGCCTCGCGCCGGCTTTTTTGCGTCCGCAAGCCCTCGCTGCTGTTGTTTTCCAGGCCGAATCGCTCCCTTTTGAACCTATCTGCAAGCGCCATCAGCCTATGCGCGCCACCGAACATACTTGAAGTTTCCTAAATGAAATAGTGCATGCCTGTGACGCCATCGCCCGTAGCGAAAGGCGGCATGGCTCTGCCGGATGACCTCATCAGCGGATGCCCGGCAATGATTGCCATGCACAAAGGAACTATATGAATCTCTTCAAGCGATATCTGAACCCGCTGCTCGTCTCGGCCGGTTTGCTGGTCATGGCAGCCCTTGCCGGTTGCGGCGGCGGCGACCAGGGACGCGATCCCATCCTCGGCTTGCCGGGCGCCACCTTGTCCAGCCTGGCCGTCACTCCCGCCACGGCCACGGTCGCCATCGGTGCCGGCCAGCAATTCACGGCCATCGCCACGTATAGCGACGGCTCGTCGCAAGACGTCAGCGCCAAGGCGGCCTGGACGTCGGCCACGCCGGCCAGCGCGACAGTCAATGCCGCCACAGGCTTGAGCACCGGCATCGCTGCCGGCGGCAGCAGCATCAGCGCCGCGTTCGGCGGCAAGAGCGCAGCGGCCCAGTTGACCGTCTCGCCGGCCACCTTGACGGCGATCGCCATCACGCCGCTCGCGCCATCGATCGCCATCGCCGCAACGCAGCAATTCGCGGTGACCGGCAGCTTCAGCGACGGCGCCACGCGCGACGTCACGGCCGTGTCGGCCTTTGCCTCCGCCAACCCGGCCACCGCCAGCATCGCCGCTGGCGGCCTGGCGCTCGGCAAGATTGCCGGCACCTCGCAGATCACGGCCACCACGGGCACGCTGACGGCCAGCACCGTGCTGACCGTCACGCCAGCGACCCTGCTGTCGATCGCCGTCACGCCGCAAAACCCGATCATCCCCGTCGCCGCGACGCGCCAGCTGGCCGTCATTGCCACGTATTCGGATAACAGCACCGCTGACGTCACGGCCGGCAGCAGCTTCGTTGCCGTCACACCCGCTTTTGCCAGCGTCGCCAGCGGCGGCCTCGTCACCGGCGTTGCCTTTGGCAGCAGCGTCATGAACGCCAGCTTCAACGGCAAGACGGCCAGCACCACCGTCACGGTGCCTGCCGCCACCCTGGTCAGCATCGCCGTCACGCCAGCCAACGCCAGCATCGCCGTCGGCGGCGTACAGCAATTCGTTGCCACGGCAACTTATTCGGACAGCTCGAATGCCGTCATCACCAACAGCGCCGCCTGGACTTCGGGCACCATCGCCACCGCCACGGTACTGAACACGGGCATCGCCACCGGCATCACGGCCGGCACCAGCAATATCACGGCCACGGCCGGTGGCCAGTCGGGCAGCGCGCTGCTGACCGTCACGGCTGTCGCCATCCCACCCGTCCTCAACCCGATCATCCTGGGCCGCGCGGCACCGTTCGGCGTGCTGGCCGGCACTTCGATCACCAACAATTCGGGCGGCACCACCCTGATCACGGGCGACGTCGGTGCGCCATCGCAAACGGTCGATCCGACCCAAGCGGCTGGCTTTACCAATTACAAGTCGGGCGCCATCCTGGCCGGCGCCATGACGGACCTGCAAGCGGCGATCACGGACGGCAATAGCCGGGCTTGCGACGTCAGCTTTGCCGGCGGCATCGACCTGGGCGGCCAGACCTTCGGTCCCGGCGTGTATTGCTATGCGGGCGCCATCAGCATCACGGGCACCCTGACCCTGAACGGTCCCGGCGTGTACATCTTCCGTACGGCATTGACGCTCGATTCGACCGTCAATTCGGTGGTGGCCCTGAACAATGGCGCCACGGCCGACAACGTCACCTGGCTGCCTGTCGGCCCGACCACCCTGGCCGCCAACAGCGTCTTCAAGGGCAATATCCTGGGCCAGTCGGCCGCCATCACGGTGGGCGACAACACGACCCTGCTCAATGGCCGCGTGCTGACGGCTGCCGCCGTTACCCTGCGCAACAACCAGATCACCAAATAAACGGGACATGACCATGACTATCGCACACACACTGGGCGCGCTGAGCGTGATGACCGGCGCCTTGCTGGCGGCGCAATCGACACAGGCGCAGGACAACACCTTCATCAACCCGGACTGGGCCAACAGCGCCTGGTACATCGGCGCGGGCGTGGGCCAGTCGCGCGCCACCATCGACGAGCCGCGCCTGCGCGCCAGCCTGGCGGCGAACGGCGAAAGCGTCACCGGTTTCAGCAAGGACCAGCGCGACACCGGCTATAAATTGTTTGTCGGCCGCCAACTGAACCAGTATGTCGCCGTGGAAGGGGGCTACTTTGACCTGGGCAAGTTCGATTTCCAGTCCACCACCAGCGGCAACGGCGTACTCAACGGACAAGCGGCCTTTCGCGGCGTGAACCTGGACTTGCTGGGCCAGCTGCCGCTGTCGCAGCGCCTGTCGTTGCTGGGCCGTGTCGGCATGCATTACACGAAGACGAACACGGAATTCAGCGGCAACCGCCTGCTGGGTTCAACGAACACGCATGCCAGCGAGCGCAAGCTCAATGCCAAGCTGGGCCTGGGCCTCGAATACAAGTTCAGCGAAGCGCTGGCACTGCGCGGCGAAGTCGAGCGTTATCGCTTGAACGATGCCGTCGGCAACCGCGGCGATGCGGACCTGTATTCCGTCAGCCTCGTGTATAAACTGGGCCGTCCGGCCAGCGCCACGCCAGCCTACCAGCCGGTGCCGGCGGCATTGCCCCCCATCAGCGAAACCATGCCGGCCCCTGTGGCCGAAGTGAAGCCGGCGCCGGCGCCCGTGTCGGAAAAAGTATCGTTTGCTTCCGAAGCGCTGTTTGATTTCGATCAATCGACGCTCAAGCCGCAAGGCAAGGCGGCGCTGGACCAGCTGCTCGGTCAACTGACGGGCATGGACCTGGAAGTGATCGTCACGGTCGGCCATACGGATGCCGTCGGTCCGGATGCCTACAACCAGAAGCTGTCTTTGCGCCGCGCCGAAGCCGTCAAGGCTTATCTGGTGGCGCAGGGTGTCGAGACGAGCCGCGTCTACACGGAAGGCAAGGGAGAAACGCAGCCCGTGGCCGACAACACGAGTGCCGCCGGCCGCGCCAAGAACCGCCGCGTGACGGTGGAAGTGGTGGGCACGCGCAAAGTCATGCGTTAAGCTGCATGCGCATGAAAAAACCGGCTTGCGCCGGTTTTTTTACGTCTGCGGCGCTGCCGGCTTGCGGTGATGCTTGCTCAGATGCCGGTCCAGGCTGTTGGCGAACTGTTGCCGGTCCGACTGGCTGAAGGCGGCAGGGCCGCCCGTATCGACGCCGCCGCTGCGCAATTCTTCCATGAAGGCGCGCATCGTCAGTTGCTGGGCGATATTGTCTTTCGTATAGAACTCGCCGCGCGGGTTCAGCGCAAAGCCGCCCTTGGTGAGTACGTCGGCAGCCAGCGGGATGTCACCCGTGATGACGAGGTCGCCGGGATTGAGCAAGCGCACGATTTCCTGGTCGGCCACGTCGGCGCCGGACGGCACTTGCACGGTGCGGATGAAACGCGACGGCGGCACGCGCAAGCCCTGGTTTGCCACCAGGGTGAGCGGCAATTCCAGGCGGTCGGCGACGCGGTACAGGATTTCCTTGATGACCACGGGGCAGGCATCGGCGTCGATCCAGATCTGCATACCCACGCTCGCTTGCTCACCAGCTTCCGCCATCACAGTTCCCACGCTTCGCCGCCCGGGCCCATGCGCGGCGCGCTGACGCCGAAGTGCAGGTAGGCAGCCGGCGTGGCGACCCGGCCACGGGGCGTGCGCTGCAGGAAACCTTGCTGGATCAGATACGGTTCCAGCACGTCTTCGATGGTGTCGGCCGCCTCGCCGATGGCCGCCGCCAGATTCCCTATGCCGACAGGGCCGCCGCCGAACTTGAACAGCACGGCTTCGAGCAATTTACGGTCCATCACGTCGAAACCGGCGGAATCGACGTCGAGCATGGCCAGCGCGCGGTCGGCCACCACCTTGGTGATGTCGCCATTGCTTTTGACTTCGGCGAAATCGCGCACGCGGCGCAGCAGGCGGTTGGCGATGCGCGGCGTGCCGCGCGCGCGCTGGGCGATCTCATGCGCGCCTTCCGGGTCGATCGGCGCCTTCAGCAGGGCGGCGCTGCGCGTGACGATCTTCGTCAGTTCGCCCGTGTTGTAGAACTCCAGCCGCGCCACGATGCCGAAGCGGTCGCGCAGCGGATTGGTCAGCATGCCCGCGCGCGTGGTGGCACCCACTAATGTAAACGGCTGCAGATCGAGTTTGACGGAGCGGGCGGCCGGGCCTTCGCCGATCATGATATCGATTTGATAATCCTCAAGGGCCGGATACAGAATCTCTTCCACCACGGGCGACAGGCGATGGATTTCATCGATGAACAGGACATCGTTCGCTTCCAGGTTCGTCAGGATCGCCGCCAGGTCGCCCGGGCGTTCGAGCACGGGGCCGGACGTCTGGCGCAGATTGACGCCCATTTCGCGCGCGATGATGTGCGCCAAGGTCGTCTTGCCCAGGCCCGGCGGACCGAACAGCAAGGTGTGGTCGAGCGCTTCCTTGCGCTGGCGCGCGGCCGTGATGAAGATTTCCAGCTGGTCGCGGATCTTTTCCTGCCCCACATATTCGTCGAGCTGCTTGGGGCGCAGGGCCCGTTCGATGGCCTCTTCGTTGTGCGAGATGGGCGCCGCGTCGATGATGCGCTGTTCCGTGAAGCTGTCGGTCTGGATGCTCATGCCCTATCAGCCTTTCGACAGCGCTTTCAGCGCCAGTTTGATGCCGTCCGACACGCCGCTGCCAGCCGGCACGTTTTTCACGGCGGCCAGCGCTTCCTTATCGGAATAGCCGAGCGCAACCAGCGCATTGAGGATGTCCGATTGGGCATCGGGCGCCGCGTGCGCACCCAGCGGACCGAGATCCGCACCGATCTTACCCTTCAATTCCAGCAGCAGCCGTTCGGCCGTCTTCTTGCCGATGCCAGGCACTTTCACCAGGCGGCCGGAATCCTGCAGGGTGATCGCCTGCGCCAGGTCGGCAATCGTCATGCCGGACAGGATGGACAGCGCCATGCGCGCGCCCACGCCCGTGATCTTGATCAACTGGCGGAACACGGCGCGCTCGGCCGCATTGCCGAAGCCAAACAGCAAATGCGCATCTTCGCGGATAGCCTGGTGCGTAAACAGCACGACTTTTTCGCCCACGTGGGGCAGGTTGTAAAAGGTGCTCATCGGCACGTCGACTTCATAGCCAACGCCCTGGCAATCGACCAGCAATTGTGGCGGATTTTTTTCAAGCAAAATACCGGAGAGACGGCCTATCATCGCGTGTTCCTAATGTTGTGTATCGTAGTTTTTATTGATTATGAGGGCCATGCCGCAGTTAACCTACTAAACGGCCGCGCTTCATGCGCAAGCCCTGCAGCTGTGGCGCCAGCGCGCCGAGCATGGCCAGCGCATCGATGCTGTTGGCGTGGCAAATGGCCACGCCCAGCGCATCGGCCGCATCCGTGCCGGGTAAACCAGGCAAGGACAGCAGCCGGGATACCATCTCCTGTACCTGCTCCTTGGCCGCCTTGCCATGGCCCGTGACGGCCTGTTTCACTTGCAGCGCCGTGTATTCGGCCACCGACAGGTCAGAATTGACGAGTGCGCAGATGGCCGCGCCCCGTGCCTGGCCCAGCAGCAAGGTCGATTGGGGGTTGACGTTGACAAACACTTTTTCGATGGCCGCGCAATCGGGCTGGTAGGTGCCGACGATTTCGCTCACGCCCCGCAGGATGACTTTCAGGCGCGGCGGCAATTCCCCTTCGGAACCCGTCTTGACGGTCCCCGACGCGATATAGCGCAGCTTGTTGCCGTGTTTTTCAATGACCCCAAAGCCGGTCGTGCGCAGGCCAGGATCGATGCCAAGAATAATCATCGCCAGATTCTATAATGAATACGGCAGGCACCGGTGAATAACCGGTGCCTGCCGCTGAGTACCTTATCGAGAAGCCGCATGTCGGATTACGCTTACCGCTAATCCGACCTACTCTTCACTATCAATGACGGAAGTGACGCGTTCCGGTATACAACATGACCACGCCGCGCTCGTCCGCCGCATCGATCACTTCCTGGTCGCGCATGGAGCCGCCCGGGTGGATGACGCAGGTCGCACCCGCGTCGACGACGACGTCGAGGCCGTCGCGGAACGGGAAGAAGGCGTCCGACGCCACCACGGAACCGGTCAGCGACAGGCCCGCGTTTTGCGCCTTGATGGAAGCGATGCGGGCGGAATCGATACGGCTCATCTGGCCGGCGCCCACGCCCAGGGTCATGTTATTGCCGCAGAAGACGATGGCGTTCGACTTGACGAATTTTGCCACTTTCCAGGCGAACATCAGGTCGGACAATTGCTGCGGCGTCGGCTGCAGCTTGCTGACCACGCGCAAGTCGCCGATGCCGACGTTTTTCGCGTCCGGCGATTGCACCAGCAGACCGCCGCCAACGCGCTTGAAGTCCATGGCGTTGACGCCGCTGCCCAGCGGAATTTCCAGCATGCGCACGTTTTGCTTGCTCGACAGAATCTGTTTCGCTTCGGCGGAGAACGACGGGGCGATCAGCACTTCGACGAACAGCTTGGCGATTTCGCCGGCGGTGGCGCCGTCCAGTTCGGTATTAAACGCGATGATGCCGCCGAATGCCGAGGTCGGGTCCGTCTGCAGGGCGCGCGCATACGCTTCAGCCGCGTTCTTGCCCAGGGCCACGCCGCATGGGTTCGCGTGCTTGACGATGACGCAGGCGGCGCTTTGTTCGAAGCCGCCCAGGCTCTTCACGCATTCCCAGGCCGCATCGGCGTCGGCGATGTTGTTGTACGACAATTCCTTGCCTTGCAGCTGGCGGTAGTTGGCCAGCGCGCCATCGGTGGTGACGAGGTCGCGGTAGAAGGCGGCGCTCTGGTGCGGGTTTTCACCGTAGCGCATGTCTTGCACTTTCTCAAATGCAACGTTGAGGATTTGCGGATAGGCGCCGCGCTCGGCGTGCACCTTCGTCGGGCCCAGGCTGGTCAGGTAGTTGGTGATGGCGCCATCGTATTGCGCCGTGTGCGCAAAGACTTTTTTTGCCAGCATGAATTTGGTGTCGTAGCTGACGTCGCCTGCCTTGCCGTCGGCCGAGCGGATTTCCGCCAGCACCGCGTCGTAGTCGGTCGGATCGCAGATGACGACCACGTCCTTGTGGTTCTTGGCCGCCGAACGCAGCATGGTCGGGCCGCCGATATCGATGTTTTCGATCGCGTCTTCCAGGGTGCAATCGGCCTTGGCGACCGTGCCCTGGAACGGGTACAGGTTGACCACCACCATGTCGATGGTCGGCATGTCGTGCTCGACCAGTTTCGACATGTGCTCAGGGAAATCGCGGCGCGCCAGGATACCGCCGTGCACTTTCGGGTGCAGGGTCTTCACACGGCCATCGAGCATCTCCGGGAAACCCGTGTAATCGGCAACTTCCGTGACGGGAACACCGTTGTCTGCCAGCAATTTGGCGGTGCCGCCGGTGGACAGGAGGTTGACGCCGAGGGCGGACAGGGCGCGGGCGAAGTCGAGAACGCCGGTCTTGTCGGAAACGGAGAGGAGAGCTTGTTTGATCATGGCTGTGGCTAGGTGGTTAAGTGTTCTTGGCGAATGGCGCAGCGGTCAGCTATCAGGCTGGGGCCGCGGCGGCGGATTCAAATCTTGGCGTCACTTGCATGCCGGCATTACAGCAAACCGTGCTCCTGCAATTTCTTGCGCAGGGTATTGCGGTTGATGCCCAGCATCTGCGCGGCGTGCGACTGGTTGCCATCGGCGCGTGTCATCACGACTTCCAGGATGGGCTTTTCCACGGTCAGCACGACCATGTCGTAGATATTCGATGCTTGCTGTTCGCCCAGGTCATTGAAGTAATCTTCTAGACTTTTCTGTACGACTTCCTGAATGCTTTCTTTGCTCATTTTTATGCTTCAACCGGCTGAACACCTGGCCATCCGGCGCCGCGTCGCTCATGCGGTCCGCGTGCTGCCCTCTTGCCTCGGTGTTGTAATTAATATTGCATGACGCTCTGTATAGGCGCTCGCCCTTGTACTGCTGCTAACTGGTTTACCCTGCTTGTTGCTATCTGCTCATGCTGCCGTGGCCGTTTCTACCAGGCCACTTTCACTGGATTCGGAGAGGCGGTATTGTAACCGTTCGCCAAATTTCCATTGCGACTCAAAAAATTGATCGACGGCCAGCAATTGCGCGTCCGTCGACTCCAGCAAGTTCATTTCCTGACGGAACGCTTCGCCGCCTTCCAGATCCTTGACGTACCAGCCGATATGCTTGCGCGCCGTGCGCACGCCGAGGAACTCGCCATAAAACGCGTAATGGGCGCGCAAATGCTCATCCATCAAGGTACGCACTTCATCCACATACGGCGCCGGCAACAAGGTGCCGGTGCGCAGGAAATGGTCGATTTCGCGGCAAATCCACGGCCGACCCTGCGCCGCGCGGCCGATCATGACGGCATCGGCGCCCGTTTGATCGAGCACAAAGCGGGCCTTTTCCGGACTGGTAATGTCGCCGTTGGCCACCACGGGGATGCCCACCGAGGCTTTTACGGCGGCAATGGTTTCATATTCGGCATCGCCCTTGTAGCCATCGGCGCGCGTGCGGCCGTGCAAGGTCAGCATCTGGATGCCCGCTTGCTCGGCGATGCGGGCGATTTTCAGGGCATTCTTGTTTTCGCGGTTCCAGCCCGTGCGAAATTTCAGGGTGACGGGCACGTCGACGGCGTTGACGACGGCGTGCAAAATCTTTTCGACCAGGCTTTCGTTTTGCAACAGAGCCGAACCGCACCAGCTGTTGCACACCTTCTTCACGGGGCACCCCATGTTGATGTCGATGATCTGCGCGCCACGGTCCACGTTGAACTTGGCGCAATCGGCCAGGTCCTGCGGATCGGCGCCAGCGATCTGCACGGCTTTCGGCTCCATTTCGCCTTCGTGGTCCGTGCGGCGCGCGCTTTTTTCCGTCGCCCACAGGCGCGGATTCGACGCCGCCATCTCCGACACGGCGTAGCCGGCACCCAGCTGCTTGCACAACTGGCGGAAAGGCCGGTCCGTCACGCCCGCCATGGGAGCGACGAAAACGTTGTTGCGCAGAATGTGAGGGCCGATTTGCACTGAGGAACCTGAAATGGACGGAGGAACCTGCTATTTTAACCGATTCCCTGCCTAATTAATAAGCACTATTTTTTTGGCTCAGTGCGTCAGAGTGAGGATGGGGCCTTAGCCCAGCTCGTCCATCGCGGGCGCGCTCAGGTGCTCGATATTTCCCCAGTGCACCAAATGCAGCTTGCCGTCCGCATATGAAAACCGGTTGACGCTGGCATTCTTGACCTGGAAGTCGCGCGGGCTGTCGAGCGTCATGCCGACCGCCTCGCGGTAAGCGCACTCGAGTACGCCGCCGTGGGCGACGATAGCGATCGTCTGGCCGTCGTATTGCCGGGCCCAGCGGACGATGGCGCCATTCGCGCGCGCATAGAACTGGCGGAAACTCTCCGCGTCGCGCTCGCCCGACGGCATCACGGCATCGATCTGGCGCGATTGCCACTGCGCATACTCGTGCGGATAGCGCGCGGCGATGTCCGCGTACAGCAAGCCTTCGAAAGCGCCATAGCAGCGCTCGCGCAGCAAGGGGTCCGTCTGCACGGGCAAGTCTTGCATGTCGGCCACGGCTTGCGCCGTCTGCTGCGCGCGCTGCAAGTCGCTGGCGATGATGGCGGCCAGCGGTTCGTCCGCCAGCGCCTGTCCCAGCGCGGCCGCTTGCGCCAGGCCCGCCTCGTTCAGGGCGATGTCGATATGGCCCTGCAGGCGGCGGCCCGCATTCCAGGCCGTTTCGCCATGGCGTATCAATAAAATCGTGGTGCTCATGCTTTATTTCTTCAGAGTAAGTGCCAGCTCGGGGTTGAGCGAGTAGGCGACGACGAGCTGGGCTTCGTCGAGGATGTGGCCGTAGAGCGCGGCATGCGCTTGCTGCCCCGTAAAGCGCTCGGGCAAGGCCAGCTGCGGCACGTCGAGCGCATACAGGCGGAAGATGTAATGGTGGATGCGCTCGTCATTCCACGGCGGGCATGGGCCATCATAGCCGTAATAGTCGCCGGCCATGGCGGCATCGCCGGCAAACCAGGCCGTGTAGTCGTTGATGCCCTGGCGTAGCCCAGCACTTGCGGCCTTGCCGCGCGGCGTGATGCCGCTGGAAAATTCTCCGGCAGCAATAGAACGCATGGCGGGCGGCAAGTCGAGCAAGCTCCAGTGATAAAAGTCGCCGCGCGGCGCCGTCAGCGGCAGGGATTGGTCGTCGCGGTTGACCAGGCTGGCGTCTTGCGGCGCATCGGGGTCGATGCAGAACAGGGCCAGCGACTCGGTGCCGTTGGGCACCTCGTCCCAGGCCAGGTGGGGATTGCGGTTGCCGGCGAGGCGCACGCGGTTGGCCGGATCGATCTCGGCAAAGGCATGGTCAGCCGGCATCAGGCCGCCATCACGAAACGTCTCGCTCCACAATTTCATCGCTTGCTCCCCTTGTAGTTATTGTTTTGTACTTATTTAGCGTTCACTTGCAGCCAGAATGTCACGGGCCCGTCATTCGTCAGCGACACCTGCATGTCGGCACCGAACTGTCCCGTTTGCACGGTCGCATGGCGACCGCGCGCCTGGTCCACGAAATGCGTGAACAGGCGCAAACCATCCTGCGGCGCGGCCGCCGGCGTGAACGACGGGCGCGTGCCGGACTTGGTGTCGGCCGCCAGGGTGAACTGCGGCACCAGCAGCAAGCCGCCGGCCACGTCCGTCACGCTGCGGTTCATCTTGCCCGCCTCGTCGGCAAACACGCGGTAGCCGAGCAGTTTGGTCAGCAAGGCGTCCGCTTCCTTCTCCGTATCGCCCCGCTCGGCGCACACGAGCACCATCAGGCCGGCGTCGATGGCGCCGACGGTGGCGCCGCCGACATCGACTTTCGCCTGGGTAACACGTTGCAGCAGCGCGATCATGCCGTCAAGGTGACGCGCGCGAAACTGCGCTTGCCAACTTGCAACACGAACTGACCGGCTTCCACTTGCAAGCCCTTGTCGCTGATGACGGTGCCGTCGATGCGCACGCCGCCCTGGTCGATCTTGCGCATGGCTTCCGACGTGGACGGGCACAGGCCCGCCTGTTTCAGCAATTGCGGGATGCCCAGCGGGGCGCCGGCCAGGGTCGCTTCCGGGATATCGTCGGGAATGCCGCCCTTCGAGCGGTTGACGAAATCGGCCAGCGCATCTTCGGCCGCCTGCTGCGAGTGGAAGCGGGCGACGATCTCTTGCGCCAACGCAACCTTGGCGTCGCGCGGATTGCGGCCTTCCTCGACTTCGCGCTTCAGCTGGGCCAGTTCGGCGATCGAGCGCCACGACAGCAGCTCGTAGTAGCGCCACATCATGACGTCGGAAATACTCATCAGCTTGGCGAACATGGTGTTGCCCGGTTCCGTGATGCCGATATAGTTATTCTTCGACTTGGACATTTTTTCCACGCCGTCCAAACCTTCCAGCAGAGGCATGGTCAAAATACACTGCTGCTCCTGTCCGTACTGCTTTTGCAGTTCGCGGCCCACCAGCAGGTTGAATTTCTGGTCCGTGCCGCCCAGTTCCAGGTCCGATTTCAGGGCCACCGAGTCGTAGCCCTGCATCAGCGGGTACAGGAATTCATGCACGGAAATAGGAATGCCGCCCTGGAAGCGCTTGGTGAAGTCGTCACGCTCGATCATGCGCGCCACCGTGTAGTGGGAAGCGAGCTGGATGATGCCGCGCGCGCCCAGCGGATCGCACCACTCGGAGTTATAACGGATTTCCGTCTTGCTGGCATCCAGCACTAAAGATGCTTGCGCGAAATACGTCATCGCGTTAATCTCGATCTGTTCCTTGGTCAGCGGCGGGCGCGTGACGTTGCGGCCCGAAGGGTCGCCGATCATGGAAGTAAAATCGCCGATCAGGAAAATGACTTGATGGCCCAGGTTTTGCAGCTGGCGCATCTTGTTCAGCACGACAGTGTGGCCCAGATGCAAGTCGGGTGCAGTCGGGTCCAGGCCCAGTTTGATGCGCAGTGGAACACCGGTTTTCTCGGAACGCGCTAATTTTTGCGCAAATTCGCTTTCGATCAAGAGTTCGTCGACGCCACGCTTGGTAATCGCGAGGGCTTCTTGTACTCTGTCCGACAGCGGAAGCGCGGTCTGAGCGGCGTTAGCCTTTGTAGGCGATGCGGTGGTGTTGATTTCCATAAAATTTGACTGTAGATCTCAAAATGGTAGTAGGTTTGCGGAGTTTGTTATAATGCTCGATCCCATCAATCTTGCCGTATGAAAACGAACCAAAATAACAATAACAAAGAGCACTAGTTCACGAATCGTTCAAGGGCAAATTTTAACTGATTGCATGAACCCTATACATAAAATCACAGGCTCACGCTTGTACACACAGCTGACGACGACACGCAAGGCACGCATTATCGGCGCGTCCGCAGTGCTGCTCGCCGTGGCCGCCTTCGGCGCGGTCGCTGTGTCGCCCATGGCGCCCGACGCATCGGACTTGCCGGTCACGTCCATCGCGCAAAACCTGGAAATGCCTGATCTCGCCTCGCAAATTTCCGCGATGGAACAGGTAGACCAGAATTTCACCCACGAAGAAAAAGTCCGCGCTGGCGATACCCTCGCCACCCTGCTGACCCGTCTCGGCGTGGATGATCCGGCGGCCGCCAATTTCATCAAAACCGACAAGATCGCGCGCGGCGTGATGTTGCTGAAATCGGGCAAGCGCGTGCAAGCGCAAACGACCGAAAACGGCGACCTCAACTGGATGCGCGCCACCCTCGTCGACGGTACCGACAAATCGGTCAAGAACATCCTGATCACCCGCAAGGGCGACAAGTTCGTGGCCACGGAAGTGGCAGCCCAGCTGGAACGCCGCGTTGAAATGCACGCGCGCAAGATTACTTCCACCCTGTTCGCCGCCACCGACTCCAGCCTGGACGGCACCCGCCTGCCAGACTCGATTTCCGCGCAAATCGTGGAAATGTTCTCGACCAATATCGACTTCCGCTCCGACCTGAAACGCGGCGACTCGTTCAATGTGGTCTACGAAACGTTCTGGCAAGATGGCGAATTTGTCCGAGCGGGCCGCATCCTGGCCGGTGAATTCACCAACCGCGGCACGACTTACCAGTCCGTTTGGTTCGAAGACCCAGCCAGCAAGCAAGGCGGCGGTTACTACAGCTTCGACGGCAAGTCCCTCAAAAAAGCCTTCCTGAAATCCCCCCTCGAATTTTCCCGCATCTCGTCCGGTTTCTCCATGCGCGTGCACCCGATTTCCGGCAACTGGAAAGCGCACAAGGGCATCGATTTCGCCGCAGCAACGGGCACGCCCATCCGCGCTTCCGGTGACGGCGTGGTCGATTCCGTCGGCAGCCAGAACGGCTACGGTAATGTTGTTGTTCTGAAACACTGGGCCAACTACAGCACCGCCTATGCGCACATGAGCCGCTTCGCTTCAGGCTTGAAAAAAGGTCAAAAAGTCAGCCAGGGCGATGTGATCGGCTACGTCGGCACCACCGGCTGGTCCACGGGCGCCCATTTGCACTATGAATTCCGCGTCGGCGGCGTGGCACAAGATCCAAGCAAGCTGAACGTACAAGCCCAGGCGCCGTTGACGGCTGCCGAGCTGAGCCGTTTCCGCATGGTCTCCGCCGACATGATGCACCGCTTCACCCTGCTGCGTCCGAACGACACGGCACTGGCTTCGCGCTAAGTAACACTGCCTTCGGGCAACATATAAAGGCACCGCCCATGCAGATGGCCGGTGCCTTTGTTTTTTCCCGCGTGCGTACGGCACAAATGCGGCACAATGCACCCCATCACTTATGCATTCAAGGACAACCCCATGCTGTATATCGGTCTGATGTCTGGCACCAGCCTGGACGGCGTTGACGGCGCGCTGGTCGACTTTTCCGACGATGGCGGCACGCGCAGCCTGGGCGACGCCTACATTCCCTTTCCCGCCAGCCTGCGCGACGACCTGATGGCCTTGCAAAGTGCCGGCCAGAATGAAATCGAACGCGAAGCACTGGCAGCCAATCAGCTTGTGCGCCATTACGCCGACTGCGTCGCCCTGCTATTGAGCGACGCGGGCATCGGCCCGGACGCCATCGCCGCCATCGGCGCGCATGGCCAGACCATCCGCCACCGCCCCGAGCTGGGCTTTACGCGCCAGTTGAACAACCCGGCCTTGCTGGCGGAACTGACGGGCATCGACGTCATCGCCGACTTGCGCAGCCGCGACGTGGCGGCCGGCGGCCAGGGCGCGCCGCTGGTGCCCGCTTTTCACCAGGCCATCTTCAACTTGCCCGGCCACACGCGCGTGCTGGCCAATATCGGCGGCATCAGCAATATCAGCGTGCTGCACGCGGACGGCACGGTGACGGGCTACGACACGGGCCCCGGCAATGCGCTGATGGATGGCTGGGCCTTGCGGCACCTGGGCCAGCCGTATGACGCCAACGGCGCCTGGGCCGCCACGGGCAAAGTCTTGCCTGCCCTGCTGGCGGATTTGCTCGACGATCCCTATTTTGACTTGCCGGCACCGAAAAGCACGGGCCGCGACCTCTTTCACGCCGACTGGCTGCAAGGCAAGCTGGTGAATCACCGTGGCGCCCGGCCGGCCGACGTGCAGGCGACATTGACCCAGCTGACGGCCGCCAGCCTGGCACACGCCATCGCGCGCGACGGAGCGCAGGCGGAAACCGTGTACGTATGCGGCGGCGGCGCGCAGAACGCCAGCCTGATGGCGGCCCTGGCCGGGCAATTGCCGGGCATGGCGGTGGCATCGACAGAGGCGCTGGGCGTGGCGCCCAGCCAGGTCGAGGCGCTGGCGTTTGCCTGGCTGGCCTGGCGTTTTACGCAGCGCAAGCCGGGCAACTTGCCGGCCGTGACGGGTGCGGCGGGCTTACGCGTGCTCGGTGCGCTGTATCCGCGTTGAGCAGATGTAGAAACACAAATAGCGGATCAATGATCCGCTATTTTCTTGCTTGCCCCGTTTAGTACTTAAACGGAGAAGGACGAACCGCAACCACAGGTAGACGTCGCGGTAGGGTTTTTAATCACGAACTGCGCGCCTTCCAGGTCATCCTTGTAGTCGATTTCCGCGCCGACCAGGTACTGGTAGCTCATGGAATCGATCAACAGCTGGACGCCGTTCTTGACCATGGTGGTGTCATCTTCGTTGACGATTTCGTCGAAGGTGAAGCCGTACTGGAAGCCGGAACAGCCACCGCCCTGCACGAAGACGCGCAATTTCAGGTCGGGATTGCCTTCTTCTTCGATCAGCTGCGCGACTTTTTCGGCGGCGCTATCGGTAAAGATAATAGGGGAAGGGATCACATCTTGCATTTCAGCGACGGCATTCATATCAGGCACTCCTACTAGAAAACATTAAGTCATTATAGACTGTTGGCGCAACTCGCGCTGCGGCCGCCGCTGGCACGGCTGGCCGGTGTTGTTCCTGCTCACATTTCCGACACGGCCAGGTGCAGCACGGGGTCGGCGCTGTCGTGGCGACTGAGCTTTCCTTGCACCAATGCGCCGCTGTGCATTTCCAGCACTTTGTAGTAGACCTCTCCTACAATGCGGGCTTTGGGCTGGATTTCAAGCATTTCGGACACATACACGGGGCCGTTGATCTCGCCGCTGACGACCAGGCTCGAACAGCGCACCTCGCCATCGATGCGCCCTGCCTCGCCCAGCACCACATGCGTGGGCTCGCCCGCCTCGCCCGTGACGTTGCCGCGCACATGGCCATCGATGCGCAAGCCCCCGCAAAACAGCAAGTCGCCCTCGATCCGCGTGGAAGCGCCGATCAGGGTGTCGATGGGATTTTTCGCGTTGCGCTCGAACATGAACGTCATCCTGTCGGGGTAGGTGGCAGTCCAATTTATCACAGGTCCGGCAAAAAGGCGCCGGACCTGCGCAAGCACGGGTGCCTATTTTTATGGCAGCAGGGCGATGTGTTGCAAACCGGCCGTTTCTTTCAAGCCAAACATCAAGTTCATGCACTGCACGGCCTGGCCCGATGCGCCCTTGACCAGGTTGTCCTGCACCACCAGCACGATGACGGTATTGCCGCCTTCGGGACGGTGCAAGGCCAGGCGCAGCATGTTCGAGCCGCGCGTGGAGCGCGTTTCCGGATGCGCGCCGAATGGCATCACGTCGACGAACGGCTCGTCCTTGTATTGCGCTTCGAACAAGGCTTGCAGTTCTTCATTGCTGACATCCTTGTTCAGCTGCGCGTACAGGGTCGAATGCATGCCGCGGATCATCGGCACCAGGTGCGGCGTGAAGGTCAGCGCCACCTTGTCGTCCGTGAAACGCTGCAGCTGCGCCGTCGTTTCCGGCAGGTGGCGGTGGCCAGCCACGCCGTAGGCCTTGAAGCTGTCGCTACTTTCCGAGAACAGGATGCCGATTTCCGCCTTGCGGCCGGCGCCGGACACGCCCGACTTGCAGTCGGCGATCAAGCCGCCCGCATTCACCAGACCCGCCTTGAGCAGCGGATAGAAGCCCAGCTGCATGGTGGTCGGGTAGCAACCGGGGTTGGCGATCAGCCTGGCCTGCTTGATGTCTTCGCGGTTCAGTTCCGGCAAGCCGTACACGGCCTCGGCTATCAGTTCGGGCGCCGTATGGGGAATCTTGTACCACTGCTCGAACTTGGCCTGGTCTTTCAGGCGGAAGTCGGCGGCCAGGTCGATGACCTTCACGCCGGCGGCCAGCAAGGCAGGAGCTTGCGCCATCGCAACACCATGCGGGGTGGCGAAAAACACCACGTCGCACTGTTCCAGATTCGCCTTGTCCGGCGAGGAAAACGCCAGCTTCACGTGGCCGCGCAGGGAAGGATACATGTCGGCAACGGGCAAGCCATCTTCCTTGCGCGAGGTAATCGCCGTCAACTCGACATCTGGATGGGTAGCGAGCAAGCGCAGCAATTCAACGCCCGTGTATCCAGTGCCGCCGACGATGCCAACTTTGATCATGTTCTTTCCTTGTGTATAGATTGCATAAAGATGAAGGGAAACGCTACCCCTGCGGGTTTTCCGCGTATTTTACAGCGCAACGCAGAGTCACGCTGAAATGCAAAAAAGCCGCGGGACCGAAGTCCAGCGGCTTTTCGACCAGCACCCCGGAAGGCGCTGTAGCGTAGAAATTAACGCTTCGAGAATTGCTTTGCGCGACGTGCTTTGCGCAGACCAACTTTTTTACGCTCGACTTCACGTGCATCGCGGGTCACGAAGCCGGCTTTCGCCAGTTCCGGTTTCAGCGCTGCATCGTAGTCGATCAGAGCGCGGGTGATGCCGTGACGAACTGCACCAGCCTGGCCCGACTCACCGCCGCCATGGACGTTGACTTTGATGTCGAAACGCTCGACATTGCCGGTCAGTTCCAGAGGTTGACGGATGACCATCAGACCCGTTTCGCGCGAAAAGTATTCGTTTGCTGGTTTGCCGTTAACAACGATCAAGCCTGTGCCAACTTTGATAAAAACCCGAGCCACTGCACTTTTGCGACGGCCGGTTCCATAATTGTAATTACCGATCATGTCAGTTCCTTAGAGAACAAGTGCTTTAGGTTGCTGAGCAGCGTGCGGATGGGAACCTTCCGCGTACACTTTCAGCTTCTTGATCATTGCGTAGCCGAGTGGGCCTTTAGGCAGCATGCCCTTGACCGCTTTCTCAAGCGCGCGACCTGGAAAACGCTGTTGCATTTTCTGGAAGTTGGTTTCGTAGATGCCGCCTGGATAGCCAGAGTGACGGTAGTAAATTTTCTCAGTTGCTTTGGTACCGGTCACACGCAGTTTGCCTGCGTTGATGACGACGATGAAGTCGCCGGTATCGACGTGAGGAGTAAATTCTGGTTTGTGTTTGCCGCGCAGTCGGAGTGCCACTTCGCTGGCAACACGTCCGAGGACTTTGTCCGTCGCGTCAACCACGAACCAATCGCGCTGGACTTCATGTCCTTTAGCGGAAAATGTTTTCATGTTGACTTCCTAATAGATTACACGCTCAAATGGTGGTTCCGCCGATGTTGCTGTGCGGACTCTGCCTTATTTACTTTTCCTGAGCGAACGGAAAGCCGACAAGTATAAGCGGCTTTGCCGTGCCGCGTCAAGCCGCAATCCAGGCAGGCTGCGGGCCGGCGGCCGGCACATGGATGGGCATTCCTCTATTACAATACAAAACGCTTACAATTTTCGGAGAGTACGATGGAATGCAAAGTCAGCTGGAATGGCCCGTCGGGCATGAGTTTTCGGGCAGAAACCGGTTCCGGCCACATGGTGACCATGGATGGCGCGCCCGAGGGCGGCGGCCACAACCTGGCGCCACGCCCCATGGAAATGGTCTTGCTGGGCACGGGCGGCTGCACCGCCTATGACGTGGTGCTGATCCTGAAACGGGGCCGCGAAGCCGTCAACGGCTGCGAAGTGACCCTGAAGGCCGAGCGCGCCGACACCGATCCGAAAGTCTTTACCAAGATCCACTTCCACTTTACGGTACGGGGCAAGGCATTGAAACCGACGGCCGTGGAACGGGCCGTGGCTTTGTCGCATGACAAATATTGCTCGGCATCGATCATGCTGGCGAAAACTGCCGAGATCACTCACTCGTTCGAAATCATCGAGGAGTAGGTCGGATTAGCGCGTGAGCGCGTAATCCGACGACACCCACGGCGCCAACAATGTTGTCGGCTTACGCGCTGCGCGCTAAGCGGACCTACCCCGAGCGATGCCGACGTGTTAGATGTAATACGCGGTCTTCGTCATCACTTTCCCCATGATGCCCATCAGCGCCTTGACGGGCGCCGGGGTGTCGATGGCGCCCAGTCGCTGGGCGGCGGCGCCGTGTTCCACCTCGTCGATGGCCATCTGCTTGACGATGGCGCGCGACTTGGCGTCCTGCGGCGGCAATTCCTGCAGGTGGCTGGCCAGGTGCGCTTCCACCTGGCGTTCCGTTTCCACCACAAAACCCAGGCTGCGGCCGTCGCCCATGCGCGCGGCAATGGTGCCCAGCGCAAACGAACCCGCATACCACAGGGGATTGAGCAGGCTCAGACGCGAGCCCAGCTCCGTCAGGCGCTGCGCCGTCCAGGCCAGATGGTCTTCCTCTTCGCGTCCCGCCTCATCGAACTGGGCGCGGATGGCCGGGCTGTGCGCATAGCGCGCCTGCGAGTTGTACAGGGCTTGCGCGCACACTTCGCCCACATGGTTGACGCGCATCAAACCGGCGCTGTGGCGCTGTTCGGCCGGGCTCAGCTCCGCATCGGGCGCGTGCGCGGCCGGCGTGGGGCGCGAGGCCGAGGCCACGCCCGCGATGACGCGCAAGGCCTTGTCGGCGCCGACAATCAAACGATCCAGGGGGTCAAAATGGCGGTTCGCGGTCATCGTGGCTATGCTCATGAGTAGTAAAACATGAATTATAGGACGATCAGGGCCAGCCGTCCCCACGCCGCGCGCAGGGCGAACGGGGCTTTATTGACCTGTGCGCGCTTTTTCCTGCTCGATCCAGTCCACCACGGGGCCGACGGCATCGAGGCCGGACAGGCTTTTTGCCACACCCAGGTTCAGTGAAATCAGGAAAGAAATGCTGTCGACGGGAATGTCCCGGCAGTATTCGGCAAACGCGGCGCGAAAACGCTCCGATTGCAGCACGCGCAAGACTTTTTCGCCGCTCATGAATTGCAGCACGCTGGCGATGCTGTGTCCGCCGCCTATCGAGTGGTAGATAAAACGGTTGTACTTCGCGTCGATCTGCGTGAAATCGAGGGTTTCTTCCGTCATCAGGCCGGCCAGATAGTACAGCCCCAGGCTGACGCGGAAGAAACCGATGGCTTCGGCACTGGTCATGCCGGCGCGGGCCACGGCCAGTACCTTGTCCTGCATCGCCTGATCGATCGTTTGCATTGCGCTCTCCCGCGCCGTCCGCCGGCGCCCACCGGGCCAGCTTGCATGAAGATGCTGTTTTTTTCAATAGACCAAACGATATTTCCACCTTGCAAGTTACATTTTTTGCATGCTACTCTCGTTCTTCACCGTTGAATGGATGAAGCACATGATAGAGGTCAAGCACCTGGCAAAACGTTTCCGCATGCCGCCCCACAAGGGCAAGGGCGTGCACGTCAGCGATCCGCGCGAACACGAGGGCTGGTTCCACGCCGTGCGCGACGTCAGTTTCAGCTGCGCCCCGGGCGAAGTGCTGGGCTTGCTGGGGCCGAATGGCGCCGGCAAGACCACCACCCTGCGCCTGC
Organism: Janthinobacterium sp. BHSEK; assembly: GCF_056174685.1. Classification (NCBI taxonomy): domain Bacteria; kingdom Pseudomonadati; phylum Pseudomonadota; class Betaproteobacteria; order Burkholderiales; family Oxalobacteraceae; genus Janthinobacterium; species Janthinobacterium sp. BHSEK. Next base: position 14,207 of record NZ_JBWBYV010000032.1, on the reverse strand, counting down.
TGTCGACGGCCTTGCAGGCGGACGCGGGCAGCGCCCTCGTCAATGGCGTCGACGTGCTGCGCCAGCCGCTGGCGGCGCGCCAGAGCATCGGCTTCCTGTCCGGCTCGACGGGCTTGTACGGCCGCCTGACGGCGCGCGAGAACGTCGAATACTTCGGCCGGCTGCACGGCATGCCGGCCGACCAGCTGAAACGCCGCTGCGATGAACTGTTTGCCCTGCTGCAAATGGAGGAATACGGCGGCAAGCGGGCCGATCAGTTGTCGACGGGCATGAAACAGAAGTGTGCGATCGCCCGCACCGTCGTGCACGAGCCGCAGGTGGTCATCCTCGACGAGCCGACGACGGGCCTGGACGTGATGTCGGCCAAGATCCTGCTCGACTTCATCGCCAGCTACAAGGCGCTGCGCGTGCCGCTGATCTTTTCCACGCACCACCTGCACGAGGTGGAAAAGCTGTGCGACCGCGTCTGCATCATCAACCGCGGCACCACCGCCTTCCATGGCACGGTCGACGAACTGCGCCACCTGGGCGGCAGTGCCGATCTGTACGACGCCTTTGTCAGCGTCATCAACCAGGGAGCCTGAACCATGTGGACCATTTATCTGAAAGAGTTGCTGGAACTCACGCGCGACCGCAAGACGCTGATCTTCACCATCCTCATCCCCATCTTTGCCATGCCGCTGATCTTTGGCGGCTTCGCATATGTCTCGAACAATATGTTCAAGAACGCCAAGACGGCGGAAATGCGCTACGCGCTGTTCGGCAAGGACCATTCGCCGGGCTTGAGCGCGCGTTTTGCGCAGCAGCACAACCTGCGCGAAGTGCCGCTGGCCAGCGAGGGGGAGATCCGCCGCGCCATCGGCGACGACAGCATCAAGTTCGCCGTCGTCATTCCGCCCCGCTTTGAAGAGGCGCTGCGGCAACAGCAGCAAGCCAAGGTCACCTTGCACTACAACAGCGCCAGCACGGTCGATGTGACCCAGCAGCGGGTGCGCGAGATCGTCGATGCCTACAACGCCAGCCTGCGTGAAAGCGCGTTGTCGGACCTGAACCTGAGTCCGGCCCAGCTGGCCTTTGCCCTGCATCCCATCGTGCTCGACAAGCAATCGACGGCCAACGAGCGCGAGCAGATGGGCGCCATCGTCGGCGGCATGCTGCCCTATCTGCTGCTGATGGTGTGCCTGACGGCGGCCATGTATCCGGCCATCGACCTGGGCGCCGGCGAAAAGGAGCGGGGCACCCTGGAAACCCTGCTGCTGGCGCCCGTGCCGCGCAGCGCCATCGTGCTGGCCAAGTTCCTCGTGCTGTTTACCGTCGGCATGACCTCGGCCGTGCTGATGGTGGGCAGCATGGGCGCGCTGCTGGCCATCTTCGGCAGCTCGCTCGAAGGCAACATGGCCGTCATGGTGCGCAGCATCGGCTTGCCCGACCTGGCCATGGTGACCCTGATGCTGGTGCCGACGGCCGCCATCTTCGCCTCGCTGCTGCTGTCGATCTCGATCTACGCGAAAAGCTACAAGGAAGCGGCCGGCATGATCACGCCCTTGATGCTGTTCGTCATCCTGCCCACGGTGGCGGCCATGCTGCCCGGCGTCGAGCTGAACTGGATATGGGCCATGGTGCCGCTGACCAACGTGTCGCTGGCCATGAAGGAACTGGTGAAAGGCACCATGGATTACCGCATGTTCGGCGTGATCCTGGCGTCGACCACGGTGATCGCGGGCGCCCTGCTGGCCCTGTGCCGCTGGTGGTTTAACCGGGAGTCGGTGCTGTTTCGCAACTAACACTTGCACGGCGCGCCGTCTGCCCCGTCGAACTGCACTCTGGGCACGCGAAAATGCCGTGTATCGCATGCAACTGCCCAGTGCGTCTTAAATTCAATACAATGCCAGCATAGAGTAGCCCTGTCGCATCGGGCAGCAACGCATGAGTTAGGAGTTGTATGGAATTGCAGATCCGCAAATTGTCGAAGACCTACGCGAATGGCGTGGTGGCGCTGGACAACGTTTCGCTGACGATACCGCCCGGGATGTTCGGCTTGCTGGGCCCGAACGGCGCCGGCAAGTCGACCCTGATGCGCACCCTGGCCACCTTGCAGGAATGCGATTCCGGTTCCATCTTTTTCGGCGACTATGACGTGCTCGACGACAAGGACGAAATCCGCCGCATGCTGGGCTACCTGCCGCAGGACTTCGGCCTGTACCCGAAAGTGACGGCCTACGAGCTGCTCGACCACTTCGCCATGTTGAAAGGGCTGTCGCAGCGGACGCGCCGGCGCGAAGTCGTCGACGGGCTGTTACAGCAAACCAATCTGTTCGACGTGCGCCACCAGCGCCTGGGCGGCTTTTCCGGCGGCATGCGCCAGCGCTTCGGCATCGCGCAAGCCCTGCTGGGCGACCCGAAACTGATTATCGTCGACGAGCCGACGGCCGGCCTCGACCCGCAGGAGCGCGTGCGCTTCCACAATTTGCTGTCCGACATCGGCGAAGACAAGACGGTGATCCTGTCGACCCATATCGTGTCCGACGTGGCCGACCTGTGCGCCAACATGGCCATCATCAACAAGGGCCATTTGCTGCTGTGCGGCAAGACCCAGGAACTGATCGATGAAGTCAGCTGCAAGATCTGGGCACGCTTTGTCGAAAAAAAAGAACTGGCCAGCTTCCAGCAGCGCCACGCCGTCATTTCCACGCGCTTGCTGTCGGGCCGCACCCTGATCCACGTCTACAGCGACGACGACCCGGGCGACGGCTTCGAGGAAGCCATCGGCGACCTGGAAGACCTGTATTTCGCCACCATTGCGGGGCGCCACCGCGTCGCCCCGCAGTGCGACTGAGGGGGCGGCCATGTTTGCCATCGCCCGCTTTGAAGCGCGACAGCGGCTCAAGCTGCTGTCCACCTGGGTGTATTTCGCCATGTTCCTGGCGCTGGCCATGCTGTGGATGGCCGCCGCCGGCGGCGTCTTCAAGGAAGCGAGCATCAGTTTCGGCGGCAAGTTCCTGATCAACGCCCCCCGTTCGCTGGCGTTCACGTGCAGCCTGCTGGGCTGCTTCGGCGCCGTGGTGGTGGCCGCCATGATGGGCCGCTCGGTGCAGCAGGATTTCGAATACGGCATGCAGCATTTCTTCTTCAGCGCGCCGATCAAAAAATACCAGTACGTCTTTGGCCGCTTCCTCGGCGCCTACCTGGTGCTGGCCGTGGTGTTTTCCAGCATCGTGATCGGCGCCTGGCTGGGTGCCTGGCTGCCCGGCATCGATCCGGAACGGCTGGGGCCGCAGCGGGCGCTGGCCTACCTGATGCCGTATGTGTTTACCCTGCTGCCGAACCTGTTCATCTTCGGCGCCATCTTCTTCGTCATCGCGGCCCTGACGCGGCGCATGCTGCCCGTCTACATCAGCTCGGTGGTCATGCTGATCGGCTACCTGGTGGCGCCGTCGCTGGCGCGCGACCTCGACTACAAGACCCTGGCCGCCCTGATCGACCCCTTCGGCACCACGGCGCTGATACGCCTGACGGAATACTGGCCGAACGCGGAACGCAACACGCGCCTGGTGACGCTGGAGGGCGTGTACCTGCTGAACCGCGCCATCTGGTCCGGCTTCGCCCTGGTGGCCTTGCTGCTCGGCTACTGGCGCTTCCAGTTCCACGCCACGACGGACGCGGGCGCCACCCGGCGCCGCAGCGAGGGCGAGGCGCCGCAGCGCCTGTCGAACGCCTCGCTGTCCACGCAGGAAACGCCCGACTTCGCGCAGCGCAACCTGGCCGCCCTGCTCCTCAAGATGAGCTGGCTGAACCTGCGCGAGACCATCAAGAACATCTATTTTGTCGTCATCGTGCTGGCCGGCGTGCTGACCATGTATGCGGGCGCGCTGGACATGGGCTCCATCTACGGCACGAATACCTATCCCGTGACGGAAAAGGTGCTGGAGATGGTCAGCGCCTCATTCGCCCTGTTCATGCTGATCATTACCACCTTCTATGCGGGCGAGCTGGTATGGCGCGAACGGGAAGCGGGCACGTATCTGATGCTCGACGCCCTGCCCGTGCCGAACTGGCTGCCCCTGCTGTCGAAACTGTTCGCGCTGGTCGGCCTGCAAGCCTTGCTGAGCCTGGTCATCATGCTGTGCGGCATGTCGATCCAGGTCTTCAAGGGCTATTACCGCCTCGACCCCGGCCTGTACGTGGAATCGCTGTTCCTGTCGCACCTGCCCTACTATGCGCTGGTCGCCGTGCTGGCCATCTTCGTGCAGGTATTGATCAATCACAAATACCTGGCGTATTTCGCCATGATTCTGTACCACATCGCCAGCATCAGCTTTTCCTCGCTGGGCCTGGGCGACCCGCTGCTGCTGTACGGCAGCACGCCGGACGTCGTGTATTCGGCCATGAACGGCGCCGGCCACTTTGTGTTGCGCGAGCGCTGGTACTTGCTGTACTGGAGCGGCGCGGCCGTCATGCTGACGGTGCTGTCACTGCTGTTCTGGCCCCGCGGCGCGCAGGACAGCTGGCGCATCCGCCTGCGCCTGGCGCGCCATGGCCTCACGCATGGCGTGCTGGCCAGCTTTGCCGGCGGCGCCGTGGTCTTCGTCGGCGCCGGCGGCGTGCTGTTTTACGTGTTCCACGTGGCCAACGATTACCAGTCCGAATTTTCCCGCGACGGGGACCGCGCCAGCATCGAGCGCCAGTACCGCAAGTTTGCCGCCACGCCGCAGCCGAGAATCACCGACGTGAAACTCGACGTGGCCATCTACCCGGCGCAGCGCACCCTGGCCGTCACGGGCCGCTATGTGCTGCAAAACAAGACCAGCTTGCCGATCAGCCATATTTTTGTGCAACAAGACCCGACCGCCACCATGCGCCTGCGTTTCGATACGCGTGTGCATCCCGGCCTCGATGACGGCAAGCTGGGCTTCTACAGCTACCGCCTGGCCGCGCCGCTGGCGCCGGGCGCCACCCTGGGCCTCGATTTCGACATCCGCTACGCGCCGCGCGGCATCTTCGGCCTGGGCCAGGACACGCCCGTGGTGGCCAACGGCACCTTCTTCACGAATGCCGTGCTGCCGCACATCGGTTACCAGCCGCAGCAGGAATTGACGGACCCGCGCGACCGCAAAAAACACGGCTTGCCCGCGCGCGAACGGGCCTTGCCGCGCGATGACCCGAAGGGATTGGCCGACAACTACATCAGCAACGACGCCGACCGCATCAACTTCGATGCCACCGTCAGCACCGTCGACGGCCAGACGGCCATCGCGCCGGGCATGCTGGACAACGACTGGATCGCCAAGGGCCGCCATTACTTCCATTACACGATGGACCAGCCGATCCTGAATTTCTACGCCTTCCAGTCGGCCCGCTACGCCGTCAAGCACGAGCGCTGGCAAGACGTGGCCATCGACGTGTATTACCATCCTGGCCATGAATACAACCTCGAGCGTTTCGTGCGCGGCAGCAAGGAAGCGCTCGAGTACTACACGAAGAACTTCGGCCCCTACCAGCACAAGATCCTGCGCATCGTCGAATTCCCCCGCTACGCCACGTTTGCGCAATCGTTCCCGAATACGATACCGTACTCGGAAGGCCTGGGCTTCATCGCCAAGGTGGACGACAAGAACCCGAAGGACATCGACTATCCGTTCTACATCACGGCGCATGAAGTGGCGCACCAGTGGTGGGCGCATCAATTGGTGGGCGGCAATACACGGGGCGCCACCGTGCTCAGCGAAACCCTGGCCGAATATTCGGCCCTGATGGTGATGAAGAAAACCGCGGGGCCGGCCAAGATGCGCCGCTTCCTGCGCTATGACCTGAATCAATACCTGATGGGGCGCAGCGAGGAACGCAAGAAGGAACTGCCGCTGGCCGAGAATGAAAACCAGGCCTACATCCATTACCACAAGGGCAGCCTGGCCATGTACTTGCTGCAAGACATCATCGGCGAGGACAAGGTCAACGGCGTGCTGCGCGAGCTGCTCAAGACCTACGGCCAGAAAGGCCCGCCGTATGCGAGCGTGACGGCCCTGATTGCAGGCTTGCGCCAGGTCACGCCGCCCGAGCAGGCTTACCTGATCGACGACCTGTTCGAGAAAATCGTGCTGTTCGACAACCGTGCCCTGTCGGCCACGGCCACGAAACGCAGCGATGGCAAGTATGCCGTCACCATCAAGGTGCAGGCGGGCAAATTGACGGCCGGCGAACAGGGCGAGGAACACGACGCACCGCTGCACGACTGGATCGAGATCGGCGTCGACGACGCGAATGGCCATCCGCTGCTGCGCGAACGGCTGCGCATGACGGCGCGACAAGCGAGCTACACCGTCATCGTCGGCAGCCGTCCCGGCAAGGCGGGCATCGATCCGGACAACAAGCTGATCGACCGCAAGCCCGATGACAATATGGTCACCGTCGAGCTCGACGAACCATGACGAAAAATGGCCGCCCGTTTCAATGATGGGCGGCCATTTTTTTGCGTGTCACACGGGCATCAGGCTGCGGCGCAGCGCGTCACCAGGCTCAGGCTGATACACATTTCCGTCAGGTGCTGCATGTCGGCCAGCGACAGGTCGAGCGGCGCATCGACCGTGTCGTCGCCATTCAGCTCCAGTTGCAGCTCGGCCACGATGCGCGGCATGGTGAACGTCACGCCGCGCGAGCGACATTCGGCCAGGTAGCTGCGTATGCGCGAGGGCAACACTTGCGACTTGGGCGCCTGCGCGATCAGCACTTCGAAGCCGGAATCGAGATGCACGCGATTCGCACCCTTCGCCTCGCCCTTGCGCCATTGCCGTTCCGGCTCGGTGGGCAAGACTTCGAGGATGGATTTGAGCGTGGGGTCGTCCCCATGCACCGACAGCTTCGCCATATTCATATTACAAGACTTTCTAGTCAGGACGCCGCCAGGAAGGCGGCGCGATCATCAGACCGACAAGTCTACGCATGGATATCAAATATGTCCATACGGCAATATTTGATATCAACCTCTAATTTGTGCCATATCAATAACAGGCGGAACAAGCAAGTTCCGCCTGCAACACGCAATTACAGCGCCACGCCACGCGCCTGCAGGGCGGCCCGCACGCCGGCGCCATAGGCCGGGTCGGCCCGGTCGAAGTGGCCGAGCTGACGCTGCAAGGTTTCCGCGCGCACCTGGCTCAGGGGACCGGCCAGGTTGTCGAACAGATTTTGCCTGGCCTGGGCCGACATCAGACGGAACAGATTGCCGGCCTGCGTGTAATCGTCTTCCACGCCGCGCCCGTCGTAACGCGCCGCGCCGCCAGCCAGCGCCAGCGCCGGCTCGCCATGGCCCAGCCCCTGCGGCGCACTGCCCGCCGCCGCCACGTTCGCATAGTTCTGCGCCGAACTGCCATTGTGGATGGCCATGCCGCCGTCGCGCTGCTGATTATGGAAGGGGCAGCGGGCCGCATTCACGGGCAGATGCTGGTGGTTCGTGCCGACGCGGTACAGCTGGGCGTCGTGGTAGGCGAACAAGCGGCCTTGCAGCATCTTGTCCGGCGAGTATCCCATGCCGGGCACGGCGTTGGCCGGCGAAAAGGCTGCCTGCTCGACTTCCGCGTGGTAATTGTCCGGGTTGCGGTTCAGCTCGAAAATACCGACGGGCAGCAGCGGAAAGTCCCCATGCGGCCACACCTTCGTCAGGTCGAACGGGTTCCAGCCCGTGCGCTGCTCCCAGGCATCGAGCTGCTCCTGCGTCGCCACCTGCAGCTTGACTTCCCACTGGGGGAAATCGCCGCGCTCGATGGCGCCGAACAGGTCGCGCTGGGCGTAGTCGGGATCGGCACCTGCCAGGCGGCCCGCTTCCGCTGCAGGCAAATTCCTGATGCCCTGGCGCGTCTTGAAGTGCCACTTCACGTACACGCGCTGGCCATCGGCATTGATCAGGCTATACGTGTGACTGCCGAAGCCATCCATGTGGCGGTAGCCGTCCGGCGTGCCGCGGTCCGAGAACAGCATGGTGACCTGGTGCAGGCTTTCCGGCGCATGGCTCCAGAAGTCGAACATCATCTCGGCCGATTTCAGATTGCTTTGCGGATCGCGCTTTTGCGTGTGGACAAAGTCGGGAAACTTGATCGGGTCCTTGATGAAGAACATGGGCGTGTTGTTGCCGACCAGGTCCCAGTTGCCCTCTTCCGTATAGAAACGTACGGCGAAGCCGCGCGGGTCGCGTTCCGTATCCGCACTGCCGCGCTCGCCACCGACGGTGGAAAAGCGGGCGAAGGTGGCCGTCTGCTTGCCCACTTCACTGAACAACCTGGCCTTGGTGTAGCGGGAAATATCATGCGTGACGGTAAAGGTGCCGTAGGCGCCCGAGCCTTTGGCGTGCACGACGCGCTCGGGAATGCGCTCGCGGTTGAAATGCTGGAGTTTTTCGATCAGGTGGAAGTCTTGCAGCAGCAGGGGGCCGCGGGGACCGGCGCTGATGGAATTCTGGTTGTCGGCGACGGGAATACCCGAGGCGGTACTGAATGGCGGCTGTTGGCTCATGGCTGCTTTTCCTTCGTTGTTGACTAATGAAACCAGTGTAACGAGGTCAACAACAAAGGAAAAGATAATTGATTTTATCGAATCGATAGCTATTTACAATGCGCAACCATGGGCGTCGCATACGCCACCCAGTTGCGCCTGCAACTTCGCCGGCTGGCCCAGGAAGCCGCCGATATCGATCATGGACAGCTTGCCGCTGCCATCGTCGAGCACGAACGTGGGAAAGCCCTGGCCGCCCACCTGCGCCAGCAAGGCGCGGCTGGCGTCGATGTGCCGCTGCGTGGCGACGCCCGCCTGCTGCGCATACGCGGCCTGGAATGCCGCCCGATCCATGCCCAGCTCTTGCGCCAAGGTCACCAGCACGGGCACGTCGGCGATGCGCAAGCCGTCCACGTAATGGGCGCGCTGCACGCGCTGCAGCATGTCCAGGCCCTTGCCGGCCAAGACTTCCGCCGCCAGGATGGCCGTGATCGGCGGCTCGGAATCCATCATGGCCGTCGTGTCGTTCAGCAAGCCGTCGATATAGGCTTCGCCGAAGGGCTGGCCCGACAATTGCTCGATGCGCCGGTCATGCGGCAGCACATAGCCGCGCCAGGCGGGCGTGATCTGGCGGCGATTGCTGCCCGTCATCATGCCGCCGCCGTGGAACGCCACCGTCAGTCCGGGCACGGCGCGCGCCGCCTCGACCAGCGGCGCGGCGCCGTAGCACCAGCCGCACAGGGGGTCGAAAATGTAGTGCAGTGTGGGCATGCCGGCCTTGCCGCTTACCATTGCATTTCACCCTTTGCCACCTTGGCGCTCGTCTCCAAAGCGCCATCCAGGCCCAGCTGCGGATAGCGCGTTTTCATCGCTTCGATCAGGGCGGCCGAGTTGGCGGCCTTGGCCGTTTCCCCTTCAAACGTCACCAGGTAGTCGCGCGTAAAACCGATGCTGTCGGGCGTCAGGGACGAACCCACCTTGAAGTGGCCGGGCACGACGGTGACGGGTTTCAGCGCCGCGATGCCGTCGAGGGTCTTGAGCCAGTCCTGGCGCGATTGTGCGCTTTGCGTATCAGCCGTCCACACGTGCAAGTTACCAAACAGCACGACGCCGCCGACGACGGCCTTGATCGATGGAATCCACACATAGGTGCGCGCTGGCGTCGGGCCGGCGATATCGAGCGACTGGCCTTCCAGACTGATGCGCTTGCTTTTCAAGGCTTCGGGAATGACGATGGCGTGCGGCGCATTGTCCTTCAGGATCGGGCCCCAGTAAGCGACCTTGGCGTCGGCCTTGCGGCGGATCTCGGCCACGGTTTCCGGCGTGGCGACGATCTTTGCCTGCGGGAACGCCGCCTTGATCACGTCGAGGCCAAAGTAAAAATCGGGATCGCTATGGCTGATATAGACCGTCGTCAGTTTCTTGCCGCTGGCGCGGATCTTCTCCACCAGCTTTTGCGCCTCGGCGCGCGAAAACTGCGCATCGATCAGCACGGCGTCATGCTTGCCCGCGACCAGCACGGAAGCGACGGGGAAAATCGCCGCCTCGCCCGGATTGAATACTTCCAGGCTCAAGGGAGCGCTGGCGGCGGCCGAGGCGGCGCCGGCGGCAAACAGGGTGGAAACGAGAACGCTGCGGATGGATTGGGAGAACATGAAGTGCCTTCACAAGATGATTGGGATGACGGCATCTTACGTTGCTTGATTCGGTAGAAAAACCCGATAAACCGCAATAGTTTGTTGCATGTTTCGATGCAATCTCCGGCCATCGAAGACCTAATGTTTCACAGCGTCATCATGACGTCACATTGAATTGTTATCTTGCCAGCTCTTTCAAACCTAGCCGGATGAACCACATGACACGCAGAAAAATTTCCGTCGCTGGCTGCAGCGTCGCCATCACCCTGATGCTGGCCGCCTGCGGCAGCGACGCCAAAAAAGAAGAGGTAGTGGCTGAAGCGCCGCCGAAAAACGTCATCTTCTTCCTCGGCGATGGCATGGGCCTGACCACCATGACGGCCGCGCGCATCTATGCGGTGGGCGAAGACGGTGCGCTGACCATGGACACCCTGCCGGAAACGGCCTTCGTCAAGACGTTCTCGAACGATGCGCAAGTAACCGACAGCGCGCCGTCGATGGCCGCCTACATGACCGGCGTCAAGATGAACAATGAAGTCATCTCGATGTCGGCCAACACGGTCGCCATCGATCCGGGCACGGATGCGAACGGCAACAAGCTGGTCAACAAATGCGGCACCGGCAACGGCACGCCCGCCACCACCCTGCTGGAACTGGCCAAGGCCAAGGGCTTTGCCGCCGGCGTCGTCAGCACGGCGCGCGTGACGCACGCCACGCCGGCCGCGACCTACGCGCACATCTGCCACCGCGACCTGGAAAACGATATCGCCGCGGCCCTGGTGCCAGGCGGCACGGGCTACAACAGCGCCCTGGGCAGCACCGGCCTGGAAGTGGTCCTCGGTGGCGGCGCGCAATTCTTCAAGCCGTTCAAGGATGGCGGCAAGCGTTCCGACGGGCGCGACCTGGTGGCCGAACTGAAAGCGAAGAGCTACACGGTCGCCAACACGGGTGCCGACTTCAAGGCCGTCGATGCGGCCAAGACGGAGCGCCTGTTCGGCGTGTTCACCTCCAGCCACATGAGCTACGACCTGGACCGCGATGCAGCCAAGGAACCGAGCCTGGCGGAAATGACCACCAAGGCCATGGACGTGCTGGCCAAGAACAAGAAGGGTTACTTCCTGATGGTCGAAGGCGGCCGCATCGACCATGCGCTGCACGAAACGACGGCCAAGAAGGCGCTGCAAGACACAGTCGCCTTCGACAACGCCATCAAGGCCGCCATCGAAAAAGCCAAGCTCACCGATCCGACCCTGGCCAATACCCTGATCGTCGTCACGGCCGACCATGACCACACCCTGGTGCTGAACGGCTACGCCAAGCGCACGGGCAAGACGGCTGCCGGCAACCCTGGCGTGCTGGGCGTGGTGAAGAACTACGTGACCGGCGCGGTCGAGAAGGACCTGGACGGCGCACCGTATTCGATCATCGGCTTCGGCAATGGCGAGAACCGCACGCAAGCGAGCCGCGCCGCCATGGCCAGCCTCGATGAAACCGTCACCAGCGCCAATAATTACCACCAGGAAGCGGTGATCCGCACCACGGCCGGCAATGAAACCCACGGCGGCACCGACGTCTTCCTGGGCGCCATCGGCAAGGGTTCGGAAACCTTCCTGGGCACCATCGACAACACCAAAGTATTCGGCCTGGTCAAGACCGCCGGCGGTCTGTAATCCCCAAGAGACAAGAATTGGACAAGCATATGAAACTTGCATCGACACCCGCCGCACTGAAATCGGCCCTGAAACTCTCCTTGCTGACCACGCTCGTGGCCGCCAGCGTCGCCAGCGCCTACGCCGCCGACGCCAAGAACGTCATCTTCTTCCTCGGCGACGGCATGGGCCCGTCCGTTGTGACGGCCGCGCGCATCTACCAGTACAAGGAAGACGGCAGCCTGACGATGGATACGCTGGAACGCACGGCGCGCATCAAGACCTTCTCGAACGATGCGCAAACGACGGACAGCGCGCCATCGATGGCCGCCTACATGACCGGCGTCAAGATGAACAATGAAGTCATCTCGATGGCGCAGGACACGATCGCCAAGGAACCCGGCCGCGACGCCAACGGCAACCTGGGCGTGGACAATTGCCCGGCCGGCGGCAAGAGCGTGCCGACCATCCTGGAACTGGCAAAAGCCAAGGGCAAGGCCGTGGGCGCCATCACCACCACGGAATTGACGCACGCCACGCCGGCGACGACGTTCTCGCACATCTGCAACCGCAATGCGCAATACGCGATCGCCGCGCAAGCGACACCCGGCGGCGCCGGCTACAACGCGGCCCTCGGCGATGGCGTCGACGTGATGATGGGTGGCGGCCGCAACCACTTCACGCCTTGGTCGACGAGCAACAAATACGGCCGCGCCGATGGCCGCAACCTGTTGACGGAGTTTGCCGCCAAGGGCTACACCGTGGCCGCCAACAAGACGGAAATGGCGGCAGCGCCGAGCGGCAAGAAATTCATCGGCCTGTACAGCACCCGCAGCCACCTCGAATATGAGCTGGACCGCACCGCCACGCCGCCGCTGGGCGAAGGCGCGACCCAGCCTAGCCTGTCGGAAATGACGCTGAAAGCCATCGACTTGCTGTCGAAAAACACGAACGGCTACTTCCTGATGGTCGAAGGCGGCCGCATCGACCACGCCTTGCACGGCATCAATGCCAAGCGCGCGCTGACGGACACCATCGCCTTCGACGACGCCATCAAGGCGGCCATCGCCAAGATCAAGGAAACCGATCCGACCCTGGCCAATACCCTGATCGTCGTCACGGCCGACCATGACCACACCCTGGCCTTCAACGGCTACGGCAAGCGCGGCAACCCTATCCTCGACATCAACCGCGGCTACAAGGATAACCAGCCGAGCAAGGATGCCGATGGCAATACCTACACCACCCTGGTCTTCGGCAACGGCCCGAACCGCCCTGCCCTGCGCAGCAACGTCGACAGCGCCACGGCCCTGAAAGACAATTACCTGCAAGAAACAGGCGTGCGCCTGGCCAGCGAAACCCACGGCGGCGGCGACGTCAAGCTGCTGGCCACGGGCGCCGGCGCGAAAACCTTCAAGGGCACCCTGGACAACACCAAGGTGTTCGACTTGCTGAAGGCGGCCTTCGGCTTCTGATCCACGTCAACACGGTAACCCCACCGGGGCGGATGGCGTATGCCCTCCGCCCCTCTGCACGTAAAGGCAATACCATGAAATCGTCCCTGATCGCCATCCTCCTGGCCGCCGGCTTTGCCGCCAGCGCCCAAGCCGCTCCTGCCGCCCCTGCCGACCTGGACCTGGGCATCACCTATTACAGCCGCGTCCTGACGCCGGAAGGCGTGACGCGCGAAAGCCGCTACGCAGAAAAGATGCTGCGCCGCCCCGGCCACGTGTGGGTCGAGCGCGTGCTGGCGCCGTCAACGGACGCGCATGCGGGCCACAAGCATGGCGAAAACAAGAAAGTGGCATTGAAAACGTCGACCGCGGCCACGCAGCATGAACACAAGCACTTCAATCCCGTGCTGATCCCCCGTCACGTGATGCTGGAAAAAAATACCGTGCGCGTGGAATACGTCGACGCGCATGACAAGATCGTCGTCTCGATTCCCAAGGCCGAGTACGAAAACGTCAATTTCGACGGGTCCTGGGAAAACAGTTTTTATCTGCTGGACCCGAAACTGGTGGCCGCCATGCCCCTGTCGAAACAGGCATCGAACGTGCCCGGCGCACGCTGGCGCGAAGTGGAAAAAAATGGCGTGTTCCAGCGCATCCTGTGGGATGAGCAAAAGCAGATTCCCCTGATCATCGAAAGTGGCGACCGCGCGAATACCTTCTATCGCCGCGTCGACGTCAAGCTGCAGCCGACCGTCAGCAAGGCGCAGCCGTGGGCGAATTTGCAGAATTACGCGCAGCGCGAATACTCGGACTATCTCGACTAAGAGCTTATTTCAGTAGGCCAGTAGCACGCCAGGTAATCACGGCGCAGGCGATATGCAGAAAGGCGAGATAGGTTGTGGCGAGCTTTTCCCATCGGACCAAGATGCGACGGAAGCGGTTCATCCAACTGTGCGTGCGTTCAACAACCCAGCGTCGCGCACGGA
>NZ_JBWBYV010000031.1:0-61168 GCF_056174685.1 Janthinobacterium sp. BHSEK | reverse complement strand
AGGAGGTCTCTGTGTGTTCTCTGTGTAATTTCTGCGTTATTTTTGTGGATTTAGCTAAATTGACCGCTAGGGATACTAGTCGCATCTTCCTGAAGAGTTGGGTGTTACGAGTAGGAGCTTTAGTTCAAGGCTTGGGCTGGAAGTGGCGCAAAAACGCCAGCAGCGCGCGCGCCGCGATGTCGGCGTCGTCGGCCGTCATGGTTTCCAGCGGGTTGTGGCTGATGCCGCCATTGCCGCAGCGGGTAAACAGCATGGCCACGTCGGTGATGGCGGCCATGGCCATGGCGTCGTGGCCGGCGCCCGACAGCAGCGCATACGGTGCGATGCCGACGGATTCCACGGCTTGCGCCAGCTGTGCCATCAGCCATGGCGCGCATGGCGCCGCGCGCGCCGACAACAGCAGTTCCAGCTGGTAGTCGATCTGGCGCCGCGCGCAGATGGCGGCGATGCCATCCAAAATATCGTCGACGGCAGCCTGGCGCACGCTATCGCTGGCCGCGCGGATATCGAGCGACAGGGTGCAGGCGCCGGCGATCACGTTGACGGAGCCGTTGGGCACCTGCAGCTGGCCCACGGTGCCCACCAGCGCTTCGCCGTGGCTGCAGCGCTGTTCCACCAGCAGGATGATTTCGGCGGCCGCGCTGGCCGCGTCCTTGCGCATGGTCATGGGCGTGGTGCCCGCGTGGCTGGCCACGCCGCCCAGGCTGACCAGGTAGCGCGAGCTGCCGGCGATCGCCGTGACGATCCCCAGCGGCAGGTCGCGCTCGAGCAGCACGGGTCCCTGCTCGATGTGCACCTCCACATAGCCGAGCAGGCTGGCCGGATCGCGCGCGATGGCGCCGATGGCGCTCGCCTCGTGGCCGGCGGCGGCCAGCGCGTCGCGCATGCTCACGCCGTCCGCATCCAGCTGCTCCAGCAGCGACACGTCGAATTTTCCCGTGACGGCCGTGCTGCCCAAAAACGTGCTCTTGAAGCGCACGCCTTCCTCTTCGGCGAAGCCGACGACCTCGAAATGAAACGGCAGCTTTTCGCCCCGTTCGTGCAGATGGCGCACGACGGCGATCGGCAGCACGATGCCCAGCCGGCCGTCGTACTTGCCGCCGTTGCGCACCGTGTCGTAGTGCGATCCCGTCATCAGGGTCTTCGCGCCGGGCGCGTCGGACAGATAGCGCCCGACGACATTGCCGACGGCGTCGATGTGCACCTGCATGCCCGCGTCCCGCATCCAGTCGGCCAGCTGCGCGGCCGTCTTGCGGTGCGCCGGCGTCAGGTAGGCGCAGGTCAGGTTGTAATCGCTGTCGCTCCAGCCGGCCAGGGTTTCCGCCTGCTGCATGATGGCGGGGCCGAAGTCCAGGCGCACGTCGAACAGGTCGTTCAGGCGCAGCTCGGCGATGCGCTTGATCTGCCGCAGCGATTCGGCCAGTTCATCGGCGCGCCGGTTCTTCAGGCGGCGCGCAAACGTGGCGATGATGTCCTGGCGCGTCAAGCCTTGGCCCGTCGGGCCCTTCACGGCCAGGATGAAGGGAAAGCCGAACTTGGCGTTGTATTCGCTGTTGAGGCGCTGCAGGGTGGCAAATTCCTCAGGGCTGCACAGGTTCAGGCCGGACTTGGCCTGTTCGCGCGTCGATTCTGCCGTCAGCTGCCCGGCGATGGCGGCCTTGCCGGCCAGTTCCGGGTGGGCGCGTATCAGTCCCAGTTGTTCTTCTGGCGAGGCTTGCGCCAGCACGCGCTGCAGCTCCGTCTTGAGTGCCGTCAGGCTGGCAAACGGCCGGGCGGCGGCCGCGCGCTGGGCGATCCAGGGCGAGTGTTCGTAGATGCCGTGCAGGTGGGCGATAAAATCGGCCTGGCTGCCGGCGTTCAGGTCTGAAAGGGTGGTCATGGTTTTCCGATCATGCAAGCGGTGATGATAGCGCCCCGTTCCTGCCTCCATTATATGCGCGTGCTGATAGCGGCTATCGCTGCACCAGCGCCTTGGCGGCCGCGCTGACCTGGTCGCGCAGCCATTTGTGTTCGGGCGCCTGGTGCACGCGCTGGTGCCACAGCTGGTAAAAGCGCATGGGCGGGAATTTCAAAGGCACGGTATATGTTTTCAGCGGCAGGGTCTTTTCATAGAAGCGCATGAATTGCCGGCCCGTGGTGAGCACCAGGTCCGTCTGCGTCAGCATGTAGGGGATCAGGCCGAAATACGCCGACTCCACCACCACGTTGCGCTGCAGGTTTTGCCGTTCGAGGAAGGAATCGATCACGCCGTGGTAGCCGGGCATCATCTGCGACGGCGCCACGTGGGGCAGGCTCAGATAATCGTCGAGCGTCATGGCGTCGCTGGCGGTGCGGCGCGCATAGGCGTTTTCCGCATGCATGGCGCAGATGATGGGGTCTTCGAACAGCTTCGAGATGTGCAGGTGGGCGGGCGGCTCGTCCCAGTTGGCGATCACCAGGTCCAGGCCACCGTCGGAGAGCTGGCGGATATGGTCGATGCCCGGCCCCAGGCTGTGCAGCACGACGCGACTTTTCGGCGAACCGCGGCGCAGCAGGGCCACGACGTTGGGCAGGAACTGGCTGTCCAGGTAGTCGGGCGCGGCGATATGGAAGGTGCGCGCCTCTTCCTGCGCCACGAACGGCGTCTTCTTGACGAACAGGCTTTCCGTCTGGTCGAGGATGCGCTTGGCCGGATTGAGCAGGCTTTCGCCATGCTGGGTCGGCACCATGCCGCGCGCGCCGCGCACGAGCAGTGGGTCGCCCGTCAGTTCGCGCAGCTTGCGCAGGGAGGCGGAAATCGAGGGCTGCGGCTGATTGAGCTTGAGCGCCACGCGCGAGACATTCTTTTCCACCAGCAGCAGGTAGAGGATGCGGATCAGGTGCAGGTCGAGGTGTTGCGGCAGGCTGGACATGTGGCGGCGCCTCTGTTGTATATCGATTTGAATATGTCAAATATACGATATTTTTCATGTGATGGGCGGTAAATCCGTTTATCTTGTGTAGATTGGCACGAATATGGGTTCGGTCTGACTAGAGGAAATTTATGGAAGTATTTGCCTACCTGATTCCGTACGGCCTGGAGTGGCTGAACCTGATCGTCCGCTGGCTGCACGTCATCACGGGCATCGCCTGGATCGGTGCTTCCTTTTATTTCGTCTGGCTCGACAATTCAATACGTCCGCCCGCGTCCGGCTCCGAGCTGGCGAAGAAGGGCGTGTCGGGAGAATTGTGGGCCGTGCATGGCGGCGGCTTCTACAACCCGCAAAAATACCTGGTGGCGCCCGCGGAACTGCCGAAGGAGCTGCACTGGTTCAAGTGGGAAGCGTATTCCACCTGGCTGTCCGGTTTTGCGCTGCTCACCATCGCGTATTACTTCAATGCGCAGGCCATGATGATCGACAAGGCCGTGGCCGATATCTCCAGCGGCCAGGCCGTCGGCATCGGCATCGCCACCCTGGTCATCGGCTGGACCGTGTACGACCTGCTGTGCCGCTCGAAGCTGGCGCAATATGAACTGTGGTTCGGCGTGACGGTGTTCGCGCTGATCGTCAGCGCCGCGTACGTGCTCACGCATTTGCTCAGCGGGCGCGCCGCCTACATCCACGTGGGCGCCATGATCGGCACCATCATGGTGGCCAATGTGCTAATGCTGATCATTCCCGGCCAGCGCAAGATGGTCGAGGCCATGGCTGCCGGCAAGCTGCCCGATCCAAAACATGGCATGAAGGCCAAGCAGCGCAGCGTGCATAACAATTATTTTACGTTACCCGTGCTGTTCATCATGATCAGCAACCACTACGCGATGACCTACCGCAACGACCACGCGTGGCTGGTGCTGGCGCTGATCATGGCGGCCGGCGTCTTCATCCGCCACTTCTTCAACCTGCGCCACAAGGGCCGCGTCGAGTGGCGCTACCCGGCCCTCGGCGTGGCCTTGCTGGTGGGCGTGGCCGTGGCCATCGCGCCGAAGGCGCCCGTGGCCAGCGCGCCCGTGGCGGACCCCGCCGCCCAGTTCGTGGCCGTGCATGCCATCATCGCCCAGCGCTGCGCCACCTGCCATTCGGCGCAGCCCACGCAGCCGGGTTTCGCCACGGCGCCGGCCGGCATGATGCTGGATAATGAAACGGAGATTCGCCAGCACGCGGCGCAAATCTACAAGCAGGCCATCGAGCTCAAAGCCATGCCGATCGGGAACCTGACCAATATGACGGAGGCCGAGCGCAGCGAATTGGGCGCCTGGCTGCAACAGACCATGCAAGGAGCAAAATGACGACGCACGCGGAAAAAATCACGGCCTGGATCGACGAGCACTTCGACGAGGAGATCGCCTTTTTACAGCAGGTGGTGCAGCAGCCGACGGATACGCCGCCCGGCAATAACGCGCCGCATGCGGAGCTGGTGGCGCAGCTGCTGCAGGCGTATGGCTGGAACGCCGAAAAGCACGCCGTGCCTGCCGATCAGGTGGCAGCCTACGGCATGCAGAGCATCACCAACCTGATCGTGCGCCGCCCGTATGCGGCAGGCGGGCCGACGGTGGCCCTGAATGCGCATGGCGACGTGGTGCCGCCCGGCGACAACTGGACGTATCCGCCATATGGCGGCCAGATCGACGGCGGCTATATCTACGGCCGCGCGACGGCCGTGTCAAAAGGCGATTTCGCCACCTATGTGTTTGCCGCGCGCGCGCTCGAAGCGCTGGGCATTCCATTGAAGGGACAGCTGGAACTGCATTTTACCTACGACGAGGAATTCGGCGGCTTGCTGGGGCCGGGCTGGCTGCTGGAACAGCAATTGACGAAGCCCGATTTCGTCATCGCGGCCGGTTTCAGCTACGGCATCGTCACGGCGCACAACGCCTGCCTGCAGCTGGAAATCACCGTGCACGGCAAGTCGGGCCACGGCTCCATGCCGGAAACGGGCCACGATGCGCTGCAGGCGGCCAACAAGATCCTCAACGCCATCTATGGCCAGCTGCCGGAGCTGAAAAAGATCAAATCGAAAGTGGCCGGCATCGACTCGCCCACCATGCTGGTGGGCCGCATCGACGGCGGCACGAATACGAATGTGGTGCCGGGCAAGGTCGTCATGAAGATGGACCGCCGCATGATTCCGGAGGAAGATCCGGTGGTGGTGGAAGCGCAGGTGCGCGCCCTGATCGAGGACGCCGTGCGGGGCGAGCCCGGCATCCGCATCGAGATCCGCCGCCTGCTGCTGTCGCATGCGCTGCGGCCCTTGCCCGGTTCCGGGCAGCTGGTCGGCAGCCTGCAAAAGAATGCGCAAGCCATCCTTGGCGAAATGATTCCCGCCGTCGGCACCCCCCTGTATGCGGATGCGCGCCTGTATGGCGAGCGGGGCATCCCCGCCGTGCTGTATGGCGCCGGCCCGCGCACGGTGCCCGAATCGAACGCGAAGAAGGCCGACGAACGCCTGGCGCTCGATGATTTGCGCAAGGCCAGCAAGATCGTCGCCCTGACCCTGCTCGACTTCCTGGCCGCCTGACTGGACCGCGACCATGCCGCTGGCATCCGGTAAGATGCATGCCTGGGAAATCGGGGAGGCAGCATGGATTTGACTGGCAAGAAGATGATAAGGGAACTGGCGGCCGACCTGGCCGCCGGCCGCATCACCAGCGTGGCACTGACGGAGCAGATGCTGGCGCGCGCCGAGGCGCACCGGGCGCAGGGCGGCCATGCCTATGTCAGTCTTGATGGCGAACAGGCGCTGATGGAAGCCCGCGCCAGCGACGCGGCGCGCGTCGCCGGCATCATTGCCTCGCCCCTGGCCGGCGTGCCCATTTCGATCAAGGACCTGTTCGACGTCAAGGGACAGGTCAGCAGCGCCGCCTCGCTGGCGCTGGCCGGCGCGCCGCCCGCCGTGGCCGATGCGCTTGCCGTGGCGCGCCTGCGCGCGGCCGGCGCCGTCCTGCTGGGGCGCACCAACATGAGCGAATTCGCGTTTTCCGGCCTGGGCTTGAATCCCCACTATGGCACGCCGCGCAATCCGCTGGACCGCGAACGGGTCGCGGGCGGCTCGACATCGGGCGGCGCCTTGACGGTGGCGCTGGACATGGCGGCCGGCGCGCTGGGCACGGATACGGGCGGCTCGATCCGCATTCCCTCCGCCTTTTGCGGCCTGACGGGCTTCAAGCCGACGGCCGCTTCCGTGTCGCTGGCCGGCACCGTGCCCCTGTCGCGCTCCCTCGATTCGGCCGGCCCCATCGCGCACAGCGTCGATTGCTGCGCCATTTTGTACGCAGCGCTGTCGGGCCAAGACATCCGCGCGCAGGCGCGGGCACTGAAAGGCTTGCGCTTCGGCTTTACCCTTGACTATGTCGGTACGCACGTGGCGCCGCAGGTGCAGCGGGCGTTCGATGCCGCGCTGGACAAACTGCGGCAAGCCGGCGCCCTGGTGGAACGGTTCGATTTTCCCGAATTGCTGGAACTGCCAACAATCAATGGCGGCGGTGGCCTGGTGGCGGCGGAAGCCTGGCACTGGCACAGGGCGTTACTGGAAGAGAAGGGCGCGCAGTACGACCAGCGCGTGGCGGCGCGCATCCGCCGCGGCCAGCAGCAGGGCGCGTTTGACTACATCGACTTGCTCGACGCGCGTGCGCGCCTGATCGCCGTCGCCGGGCAGCGTCTGGCGCCGTTCGACGCCTGGCTGATGCCCAGCGTGGCTATCCTTGCGCCGCAGCTCGCGCCGCTGGAAGCGGACGACGCCACTTTTTTTGCCACGAACGGCCTGGTGCTGCGCAATGCCAGCGTGATCAACTTCCTCGACGGCTGCGCGCTGTCGCTGCCTTGTCATGCCGACGGCGAGCTGCCCGTGGGCCTGGGCATCTGCGGCCTGGCCGGCGCCGACGATACGGTGCTGCAAATCGGCCGCGCCGTGGAGGCGCTGCTACGGAGGAGTGCAAATGAATAGTGCTGTAGTGCAGGAAGATGCCAATTCTGTCATGATGGCTGGCATTGACATGGGATAGTCGCGCTTCCCCGCGCCGGCAAACTTCACACTGTGCACCGATACGACCTGATTAGCTGTCATGACTGCGGCGTGCTGTACCGCAAACGTCCGCTGCGTCCCCGCGAAAAGGCGCGCTGCATCCGTTGCCGCTCGGTGCTGTACCGGGGCGCCCACGCGCGCGGCGCATCGGCCGAATTGAGCAAGGTGGTGGCGCTCACCCTGGGCGCCGCCTTTGTCTTCCTGATCGCCCAGTTTTTCCCCATCGTCGAACTCGACGTCAATGGCCTCACTTCCAGCGCCACCTTGCTCGGTTCCATCCGCGTGCTGTGGTACGAGCAGATGCACATCGTGGCCACGATGGTCTTCCTGTTTACCATCCTCTTTCCCGCCATCGAACTCGGTTCGCTGCTGTATGTGGCGCTGGGCTTGCGCGGCGGCGTCAAGGTGCCGGGATTCAACCGCGTGCTGCGCGCCGTGCAGACGGCGCGCGAGTGGGGCATGACGGAGGTGCTGATGATCGGCATCCTGATCACCGTCGTCAAGATGACCAGCCTGGCCACGGTGCTGCCGCAACCTGGCCTGTTCGCATTTGGCGCGCTCACCGTGCTGCTGGCCATCGTCGTCTCGTTCGACCCGAAGGCCCTGTGGAACCTGGGCGACGACCTGACCCGGCAAGCGCTGCCCGGCATCCGTTACAAGGCCTTCGCGCCCGGTGAAAAGGTGGTGCCCTGCCATGCCTGCGGCCTGGTGGCGCCGCCCTTGGGCAAGGGCAGGCATCTGGCGTGCGTGCGCTGCGGCACGGCCCTGCACGTGCGCAAACCGGACAGCATCAACCGCACCTGGGCCTTGCTGATCGCCGCCATGATCCTCTACATTCCCGCCAACCTGCTGCCCGTGATGGTCACGCAATCGCTGTTCGGCGCGCAGGACGACACCATCATGAGCGGCGTGGTGCTGTTCTGGACCAGCGGCTCGAAGGGCCTGGCCATCATCATTTTCATCGCCAGCGTGGTCGTGCCGATGCTCAAGCTGGGCGTGCTGGCGCTGCTGGCGTTCACGGCGCAGCGGCGTTCGCGCTGGCGGCCGCGCCAGCGCACCATTTTGTACCGCATGGTCGAATTCATCGGCCGCTGGTCCATGCTCGACATCTTTGTCGTCACCCTGACGGTGGCGCTGGTGCGCTTCAAGTCGCTGGCCGTGATCACGGCGGGACCGGGCGCGCTGGCCTTTGGCGCCGTGGTGGTGCTGACCATGCTGGCGGCGATGCAGTTCGACCCGCGCCTGATCTGGGATCCCGTCGACGGGCAGGTGCCTGGCGAGGAAGAACCCGTGGTGGTGGCAAATACCGGAAACAATACAGTGATTGGAGAACAGCATGTCTGACAAAGAAGCGGGCGGTCTTGCCGAAACGGGCGGCCAGGGCGTCCCCCCGTTGCCGGAACCCGATGTGGAACAGGGCAGCCGCTGGCTGCCGTCGCTGGTGTGGCTCATTCCGCTGCTGGCAGCGCTGATCGGCGCCGGCCTGGCCGCCAAGTCCATCCTCGACCAGGGACCCACGGTGACGGTCAGTTTCAAGAGCGCCGAAGGCCTGGAGCCGGGCAAGACCAAGGTCAAGTACAAGGATGTCGACATCGGCCAGGTGCGCGCCATCACCCTGGGCGACGACTTGAGCAAGGTACTCGTGACGATCGACATGAGCAAGGAAGCGCGCCGCTTCGCCACCGCCGATTCGCGCTTCTGGGTGGTGCGCCCGCAGATCGGCGCCAGCGGTGTGACGGGCCTGGGCACCTTGCTGTCGGGCGCCTACATCGGCGTCGACACGGGCAAGTCGGAACAGAAGAAGGAGAACTTCATCGGCATGGAGAGTCCGCCCGCCGTGGCAGGGGACCAGAAGGGCAAGCTGTACACGCTGCATGCGGACAGCCTCGGCTCCGTCGACGTGGGCTCGCCCCTGTTCTTCCACCGCCTGAGGGTGGGCAAGGTGGTCAGCTTCGCGCTGGACAAGGATGGCAACGGCATCACCATGTCGGTCTTCGTGAATGCGCCGTACGACCAGTTCGTCGGCAAGGATGCGCGCTGGTGGCATGCCAGCGGCGTCGACGTGCGCCTCGATTCCAACGGCTTCAAATTGAATACGCAATCGCTGGCCGCCATGCTGGTGGGCGGCATCGCCTTCGAGGCGGAAAACGGCCGCAAGCCCGTCGAACCGGCGCCGGCCGGCACCAATTACCGCCTGGCGGCCGACGAGGCGAGCGCCATGCGCGAGCCCGATGGCGAGGCCATCACCACCGTATTCTATTTCGACCAGTCCCTGCGCGGCTTGCAGCCCGGCGCCACGGTGGATTTCCGCGGCATCGTGCTGGGCGAGGTGCGCTCGGTCGGCATCGAGTTCGACCCCGTGAAGAAGAACTTCCGCATGCCCGTCACCGTCAATCTGTACCCGGCCCGCCTGGGCATGCGCTTCAAGGCGGCCGTCGACGATGAGGAAGGCTCGGCCGGCCACCAGCTGCTCGAACGCATGGTCAGCCGCGGCTTGCGCGCCCAGCTACGCACGGGCAACCTGCTGACCAGCCAGCTGTACATTGCGCTGGACTTCTTCCCGAAAGCGCCGAAGGTGGCGCTCGATCCGAACAGGTATCCGCTGGAAGTGCCGACCGTGCCGAACACCCTCGATGAATTGCAGACGCAGATCGCCAGCATCGCCCGCAAGCTCGATCAGGTACCGTATGCGGAGATCGGCAATAACCTCAACGCCACGATCAAGCAGGCCAATGTGCTGTTCAAGCAGCTCGACGGCCAGGTGGTGCCGGAAATGCGCGACACCCTGACGGCGGCGAAGCAGACCTTCGGCACGGCCGAACAGGTGCTGCAGAAGGACTCGCCGCTGCAGTCGGACGTGCGCCAGGCCTTGCAGCAGCTGACGCAAACCCTGCAATCGCTCAATGCCCTGTCGGATTACCTGGAACGCCACCCCGAGTCCCTGATCCGCGGTAAAAAAGGAGATGAAAAAAAATGATGAAGCCGATGTTTGCCGCGCTGCTGGCGGCCAGCCTGCTGGGTGCCTGCTCCACGCCCCAGCCCGAGCATTTCTATACGCTCAGCGGCGGCGCCGACGCGCAGCCGGTCAAGCCCGTGAAATACTATGTCGAGGTGCTGGCCGTCAGCGTGCCGCAGCAGGTGAGCCGCAACCAGTTCGTCGTGACGGCGCCGTCGGGCCGAATCGAATTGCTGGAGCAGCAGCGCTGGGCGGGGCCGCTGGCCGGCGAGATCGGCCAGGCGCTGTCGACGGCCGTGACGAACGACCTGGGCGCCATCGATGTGTTCCGCACGCCGCATCCGGACAATCTGCCCGTGTACCGCATCAGCACCAATGTGCAGCGTTTCGAGTCCGTGATGGGCCAGTATGCGCTGATCGATGCCGTGTGGAGCGTGCGCCAGCTGGCCAGCGGCAAGGTGGTCACTTGCCGCACGATAGCCAATGAAAAGGTGGGCGCCGGCTACGATGAACTGGTGCTCGGTCACCGCCGCGCCGTGAACCGCATCGCCGCCGATGCGGCCAGCGTCGTGCGCGCTTTTGACAACGGCAGCGCCGCCTGTCCGGCCGCCTGAGCCGCTTTCCGCTACCCAGTCCCGGCGGCCGCTGGTAAAATGCGGCCATGGGAATGACCTTGTTCACGCGCCGCTTTGCCGCCTGGATCGCCTGTTTCGCGATCCTGCTGGCGGCGCTCGCGCCATCGATTTCCCAGGCCGTCGCCAGCGCCAAGCAGGAGTCCGGCTCCGGCTGGGCGGAAATCTGCTCGGTGGCCGGCATCCGTTTTGTGCAGCTTGATCCAGCCGATGACGGCGCCGCCGATGGCAAATCCGGCGGCAAGGCCATGCAGATGGAGCATTGCGCCTTCTGTTCCACGCATGCGGGTTCCGTTGGCCTGCCGCCGGCCAGTCCCGTGCTGCCGCTGCTAGTGGCCAGCGGCACGGCCATCTTCCCGGCCCTGTACTACCAGTCCCCATCCCCGCTGTTCATCTGGTCCACCGCGCAGTCGCGCGCGCCGCCCGGTCTCATTTAAGTTTTTGCATTTTCAATGCTGGCGCTGTCCACCTTGCGGTGTGACGCGCCGCATCCGCACACTTAAACGAGAATCACATGAACAAGACATTATTGGTGCTGGCCTTGGCCGGCACCGTGGCTTACCCCTGCGCGCGGGCGCAATCCGATCACGCCATCGACACCGTCGTCGTTTCCGGCTCGCGCGCGCAATCGTGGCTGTCCGAGACGCCGCAGGCCATCGGTGTCGTCAACGCCAAGACCCTGGAACGCGACAAGCCCAGGACCATGGGCGATATCCTCAACCGCATCGCC
Source organism: Janthinobacterium sp. BHSEK (assembly GCF_056174685.1). Classification (NCBI taxonomy): domain Bacteria; kingdom Pseudomonadati; phylum Pseudomonadota; class Betaproteobacteria; order Burkholderiales; family Oxalobacteraceae; genus Janthinobacterium; species Janthinobacterium sp. BHSEK. The sequence continues at coordinate 49,869 of NZ_JBWBYV010000031.1, read as the reverse complement.
GGCGTGTACTGGAACGACCTGGGCAACGAGCAGCACAGCATGAGCATCCGCCAGCCCATCGGCACGAATGCCGTCTACCAGTACCTGGAAGACGGCATACCCATCCGCCCGCTGGGCGTCTTCAACCACAACTCGCTCAACGAGATGAACATGGCGGGCGCCAGCGGCGTGGAAGTGGTAAAGGGCGCCGCCTCGTCGCTGTACGGCAGCAATGCCGTCGGCGGCGCCGTGAATTTCCTCACGGCCGGCGCCAGCGCCACGCCGACGGCCAAGGTGGGCGTGCGGCGCGACAACGTGGGCGGATTCACCCGCTACGATACGTCCGCCAGCGATACCTGGGGGCCGCTGGGACTGCGTTTTTCCCATTACAGCTCGCGCCGCTCGCGCGACAACTGGCAAGAGTACAGCTATGGCGACAAGGATTCGTTCTCGCTGCGCGCCGACTATGCGCTCGGTCCTGCCTCGCAGCTGCGCGCCACCATCGTCCACACGGATCTCGATGCGGCCATGACGGGCAGCCTGTTCGAGGACGATTACCGCCATGCCCCCGGCAAGAGCCTCAATACCTTCACCTACCGCAAGGACAAGACCACGCGCATGAACCTGGCGTGGGAGGGCGCGACGACGGCCAATGGCACGAGCACCATCACCGTGTTTACGCGCAAGAACGACCATGGGCAGCTTCCCGCCTATTCCATCGGCAGCTGCGCGGGGCTGCTGTGCAAGGGTGTCATCAACAACAACCACGTCGATTCGCTGGGGCTGGACGTGAAACACCAGCAGGAATTCGCGTGGCTGCGTTCGCGCCTGGTCGCCGGCGTGTACGTGGACAGGAGCGACAATCCCTTCGTCAGCGACAATCTCTCCATCGTGCGCGACGCGGCCACGGGCCGCTATCTGCGATACACGCTGGCCAATGCCAGCAATCCGCAGGGCGTGCGCGACTACCAGACGGACATTTTGAACACGGCCGTCTTCGCGCAGTGGGAATTTTCTCCGCTGGCGGGCACGCGCGTGGTGCTGGGCGGACGCTCGGACGCCATCCGCTACGATTACCGCAACAATCTGGCGCCCGGCGGCAGCGTCAATTACGGCGCCCCCGACGAGTCGCGCAGTTTTTCGCACGCGAGCCCGAAGCTGGGCGCCACCTACGCCATCGGCCATGCGGGCAGCGCGTATGCGAACGTCAGCCAGGGCTTCACGCCGCCCGAAGTGAGCCAGCTGTATGGCAAGACGGGCATCGCCGACCTGCAGCCGTCCGTCTACAACAACTATGAACTGGGCCTGCGCTGGGCCTTTTTGCAGGGCCGCTTGAAACTCGACACGGCCCTGTACCGGCTCGACGGGCGCGACACCATCGTCAGCTACACGCTCTCGCCGGGCAACAGCGAAAACCGCAATGCGGGACGCACGCGCAGCGAAGGGCTGGAGCTTGGCCTGAACTACGACAGCGGCCCCTTCGACGCGCGCTTCGCCACGGCCATCGCGCGCCACCGCTACCTACGCTATCAGGTCTCCAGTACCCTCGATTACAGCGGCCGGACCATGCCGCAGGCGCCGCGCGACATCACCTCGTTCGAGATCGGCTACAAGCCCGTGGCCGGCGCGCGTATCGCACTCGAAGCCGTGCACCAGGGCCGCTACTGGATGAACAATGCCAACACGGTGGAGTATGGCGGCCACGCGCTGCTGAACCTGCGCGCCAGCTATCAGCTCGCGCGCGGCCTGGAAGCGTGGGCACAGGTGCGCAACCTGGCCGATAAACGCTATGCCGATTCGGCCAGCAGCAGCTATGCGGGCACGGGCAGCTATGCGCCGAACAGCCAGAACCAGTACACGCCCGGCGCGCCGCGCAGCGTGATGCTGGGCCTCGCCTATACCTATGGCGGACTGTGAGGATGGCCCTGGACGACGCAACTTTTCTTGTCGCACGGCGCAAGAGCCTGTACTGGCGCATCCACTTCTGGGCCGCGCTGATCGCCTCGCCGTTTGCCTTGCTGGCCACCCTGACGGGTATTTTGTACGTCTTCACGCCGCAGATCGAGGCAAGGCTGTACCAGCACCTCGACCATGTGGCGCCGCAGGCGTCCATGCTGCCGCTGGACGCCGCCGTGGCGGCAGCGGAGCGGGCGGCCCCGCGTGGCTGGACGGTGCAGCACGTGGTGCCGCCATTCCAGCAGGACGACGCGGTGCAGGTGGCGTTCGCGCCGCCTGGCGGCGCGCCCGATGAACATGCGGGCCATGGCGGACATGCCGCGCCGGTCAAACCAAAATTCGGCCTGCCTGCGCAAGCCGTCATCGTCTACGTGAACCCTTACGATGCGCGCGTCTTGGGCCGCCTGGCCAGCGGCGAACGTTTCGGCAACTGGGCCAAGAAGCTGCATTCGCGCCTGCTGCAAAACGATGGCTGGCGCTGGATGATCGAGCTGGCCGCCAGCTGGCTGATGGTGATGCTGGTGACGGGCGTGGTGCTATGGTGGCCGCGCGGCGCGCAAGCGGGTTTGCCGAAGCGGGGGGCGCGGGGGCGCAACGGCTGGCGCCAGTGGCATGCTTTTCTCGGCGTCGCGCTCGGCATCGTCAGCTTCGTGATCCTGACGACGGGCCTGACGTGGAGCCAGCAGGCGGGCGCGCGTATCCGCACGCTGCGCGACGTCAGCGGCCAGGCGCCGCCACCCGTGCCGCGGGGCCTGCATTCGCGCGAGGAGGGTGCTCCGCTCGACTGGCAGGATGCGTGGCAAGTGGCGCGCAGCCATGCGCCGGCCATCGCCGTGCAGCTGACGGCGCCGGCCAGCCAGGACGATGTGTGGCGCGCCACCATGGCCGACCGCAGCCAGCCCACCCTGCGCTTCGACCTGCAATTCGACGCCTACAGCGGCAAGCCTTTGTACTATGCGGGCTGGGACGCGCAGACGGCGTTCGGCAAGGCCACCGCCATCGGCATCCCGTTCCACCGCGGCGAATTCGGCTGGTGGAACCAGGCCTTGCTGCTGCTGTTCGGCGCCAGCGTGCTGTTCTCGCTGGTATCGGGCTGGCTGATGTTCTTCAAGCGCCGCTTGCCAGGCTCGCTGGGCTTGCCCAAGCTGCTGCCGGGCGCCTGGACCTCGCCGTCCGCGCTGGCCTGGCTGGTGGCGGCCGGCATGTGCGCCCTGATGCCGCTGCTGCTCGTGTCGGGCTGCATGCTGATGCTGCTGGAACTGGGGCTGGCAAAATGTGGGCCGCGTGTCGGCCGGATGTGGCTGCGCTAGAATAAGGGGTGCGGCCAGGCTCGTTGCCAAGGGCCGCCCCTTTGCCTTGGCTGAACATGATATTCATCGACTTCCCCGCCCTGTCCACGCTGGCCGCCGCGTCGGCAGGCGTCACGCAAAAATGCAGCTGCTGCGCCGTCCCGCTCGATGCCTGGCAGCGTCTTCCCACCTCGCTGGAGCTGGACCGCTTTGAAGAAATCGGCACCCTGCGCGAAGACCCGTACGAGGAACCGACGTTTGCCGAATTCCACCCGCACGGCACGCGCTACGACAGCGCCGACGCGCCCATCGCGCCGCGCTATTATCCCGCGAACCTGAGCCAGGTGGCCCGCTGCCTGGACTGCGGCCGCCACTACCTGCGCTATAACGAGGCGGGCGGCTATTTCACGGAGCTGCGCATCCGCGCGCTGCGCCCGGCATTGCTGGCCGACGCGCCGCTGTCAGCGTGAGGGCGACAGGCTTTCCTTGACGTGCGCGATGCCGTGTTCATCGTAGATCGAATACACGGCGGCGAGGAGATTTTCCAGTTCCGGCGAGCGGTCCATATGCCGCATGCTGAATAAAATGGGCGAGAACGCATGCTTGTCGTCCAGCTTGCGGTACACGACGTTCCGGTGATGCATGGCTTGTACGCTTTCCGGCACGATGGAAATGCCCTGGCCGGCCGCCACCAGTCCCATGGAAATCTGCAGCTCCCGCACTTCCGTGACGGGACCGGGCGTGACATTGCCTTCGCTGAACATGGCCAGCACCTGGTCGGCAAAGCTGGGGCGGGGTGCTTTCGGATACACGAGCAGGGTCTCGTGTACCAGCTCCGTCAGGCGCAATCCGCCTTCGCCTTTTGCCAGCCGGTGGCCGGGCGGCAGGGCCACCACCAGCCGCTCCTCGCGCAGCAGGATGCGGCGGATGCTGGGGTCCTCGCTTTTCAAGCGTCCGAAACCCACGTCGATGCGGCCTTCCTTCAGGGCCTTCAGCTGCTGCACCGTCGTCATTTCATGCAGGGTCACGTCGACCTCGGGATGGCGCTCGCAAAAGCGGTGCACGATGTCGGGCAATTCACCATACAGGGTCGAGGCGACGAAGCCGATCGACAGGGTGCGTTCCAGCTTGCCCACGCGCTGCGTCATCGCCTGCAGGTCGCGCACCTGGTCGAGCAAGGGCCGCGCGTGGGCGAGGAAGAACTCGCCCGCTTCCGTCAGCCGCAAGGGCCGCGAGCCTTTTTCGATCAGCGCCACGCCCAGCGTTTCTTCCAGCTGCTGCATCTGCCGGCTCAGCGGCGGCTGCGCGATGTGCAGGCGCGCGGCGGCCCGCGTGAAGTTCCTTTCCTCTGCGACCGCAACGAAGTAGCGCAAGTGCCGTAATTCCATCTTCATACCTTTCAGGTATAGGTTTGATACCAACTCGGTGTTGGACGTGGGGACATTCGGGGAATATCGTGTCACCACTCCACAGAATTATACGGAATAAATATGATTCAAAATATCGAGACCTACCTGGTCGATGTGCCAACCATTCGCCCGCACCGGATGTCCGTCGCCACCATGCATACGCAGACCCTGGTGCTGGTGCGGCTGCGCTGCGCCGACGGCATCACGGGCTGGGGCGAGGCGACCACCATCGGCGGCTTGGGCTACGGCGGCGAAAGCCCGGAAAGCATCAAGACGAATATCGATACCTATATCGCGCCGCTGCTGGTCGGCATGGAAGCGAGCGAAGTGGCCAAGGCCATGGCCAGGGTGCGCAAGGCCATCCAGGGCAACCGCTTCGCCAAGTGCGCGATCGAGACGGCCCTGCTGGACGCCCAGGCGCGCCGCCTGAACGTGCCGCTGTCTGAATTGCTGGGCGGCCGCGTGCGCGATGCGCTGCCCGTGGCCTGGGTGCTGGCCAGCGGCGACACGGCGCGCGATATCGCCGAAGGGGAAAAGATGCTGGACCTGCGCCGACACCGCATCTTCAAGCTGAAGATCGGCCTGCGCGACGTGATGGACGACGTGGCACACGTGCTGGAAATCAAGCGGGCGCTGGGCGAGCGGGCCAGCGTGCGGGTCGACGTCAACCAGGCCTGGAGCGAGACGGACGCCGTGCGCGGCATCGCCGCGCTGGAAGCGGGCGGCATCGACCTGATCGAGCAACCGGTGAAGGCGGGCAACCGCGCCGCGCTGGCGCGCCTGAAACAGCGCTTCGACGTGGCCATCATGGCCGATGAAGCCTTGCACGGCCCCGCCGATGCGCTGGCGCTGGCCCAGGCCGACGCGGCCGACGTGTTTGCCGTGAAAATCACCCAGTCGGGCGGCTTGCTGCCCGCGCTGGAAGTGGCGACCGTGGCGCGCCTGGCCGGCGTCGGCCTGTACGGGGGCACCATGCTCGAAGGCGGCGTCGGCACGGCCGCCACGGCCCATGTCTGCTCCACGTTTGCCGAACTGGCCTGGGGCACGGAATTGTTCGGCCCCTTGCTGCTGACGCAGGAAGTCTTGCGCGAGCCGCTCGTGTACCGCGACTTCATGCTGCAGGTGCCGACTGGCCCGGGCCTGGGCGTCGAGATCGATATGGACAAGCTGCAGGCGATGCAGCGTCAATAAGGAGAAACCATGTTATTCCATGTACGCATGAACGTGAACCTGCCGTTGAACATGCCCGCCGAGCAGGCGGCGCAGCTCAAGCAAACGGAAAAGGAACTGGCGCAGCGCCTGCAGCACGAGGGCAAATGGCGCCACCTGTGGCGCATCGCCGGCCAGTACGCCAACATCAGCGTCTTCGACCTGGACAGCGTGGACGAGCTGCATAATTTGCTGACCTCGCTGCCGCTGTTCCCTTACATGCAGATCGACGTGATGCCGCTGTGCCGCCATCCTTCGTCGGTGCGCGGCGACGATTCCTGAGGAGACAGGCGATGACGCAGACAGGCAACGACACTGCCGGGAAAACGTGCGAGGTGGACGGTATCGGCCTGCATTACCGCACGGATGGCGAGCGCGCTAATCCCTGCCTGGTCCTGTCGAATTCCCTCGGCACGGACCTGTCCATGTGGGATGCGCAGGCGGCCGCGCTGGCCGGCGACTTTTTTGTCGTGCGCTACGACACGCGCGGCCATGGCCAGTCCGCCAGCGCCGGCGCGCCGTTCGGCATCGGGCGCCTGGGCCTGGACGTGGTGGCGCTGCTCGACCACCTTGATATCGCGCGCGCCGCCTTCTGCGGCATTTCCATGGGTGGCTTGATTGGCCAGTGGCTGGGCATACACCAGCCGCGGCGCCTGACGCAGCTCGTGCTGGCGAATACGGCGGCGCGCATCGGCGGCGCCGCGCCTTGGCAGCTGCGGGCGGAACAGGTGCGCCGCGATGGCATGGCCGCGGTGGCCGATGGTGCCGCCGCGCGCTGGTTCACGCCGCAGTTTATCGCGCGCGAGCCGGACACGGTGGCGCGCATGGTAGCCACCTTGCGCGGCCAGGATGCCGGCGGTTACGCGGCCTGCTGCGACGTGCTGGCCCAGGCGGACTTGCACGCCTGCGTCGGCACGATCAGCGTGCCGACCCTGATCATCGCGGGCGAGCACGATCCCGTGACCACCCTCGACGACGGCCGCTGGCTGCAGCGGCAGATCGCGGGCGCCCGCCTGGCAAGCCTGCCCGCCTCGCATATCTCGAACGTCGAGGCGGCGGACTTGTTTACGGCGCAGCTGCGGACCTTTTTGTTGTGAGGCTTGCTGTACCGTATCGGTATGGCAGGAATTTGACTTTCCCCTGAGCACCGCCACCGGCTCATCCGGCATGCGGCAGGGGAAGCTTTCTTGAAAAATAATAATAAGAAAAGCAGACTTGGAGTAGACGGATGGAAAACAGATTGATCATCATCGCGGCGATCACGGTGGGCTATTTCGCCCTCATGTCGTACATTACCTATAGCGTGCGCAAGCATGCCAACAGCGCCGAGGGCATGACGGCGGGCGGACGCAACTATCCCGCCTACCTGATCGGCGCGTTGTTATTGTCGGAATTCATCGGCAGTTCCGTCAGCATCGGCACGGCCCAGAAGGGTTATGAACTGGGCATTTCCGCCGCCTGGAATCTGGTGGCGCTGTCGCTGGGCTTCTTGCTGCTGGCCATCGTGCTGGTCAAGAAATACAAGGAAAGCGGGCAGTCGACGATTTCCGGCATCCTGGCGCAAACGTATGGCGAGCCCGTGCGTTATGCGGCGTCCATCCTCACCATCGTCGCGCTGAGCATCGTTGCCGTGGCCCTGTATGCGAGCGGCGGCGCCGTGCTGGCGGCAGTGCTGCACATCAACAAGACGGTGGCCATCTTGCTGGTGGGCGCCATTACCGTGATCTACGTCAGCCTGGGCGGCATGCGCTCGGTCGTGTACACGAATTTCGCCCACTCCATCGTCAAATACCTGGGCGTGATCCTGGCGCTGGCGTATGCGCTGGAAGCCTCCGGCGGCATCGGCGCGCTGCAGGCGCAATTGCCGGCCAAGATGTTCAACTGGGTCGAGATCGGCTGGGGCCAGATCGTCGCCTGGATGATCGGCGGCATCGGTTCCATCTTCGCCACGCAGTACGTGATCCAGGCCCTGGTCAGCACAGACAACCCGGCCGTGGCCAAGCGCGCCTGCTATTACGTGTCCTCGCTGATGATCCCGTTCGGCCTGATGGCGGCCCTGATCGGCATGTGCAGTGCCGTGCTGTATCCGGGCATGAAGTCGATCGACGCCTTTCCGACATTGATCGCGCACATGCCCGCGTTTTCCGCCAGCATCATGATCGTCGGCCTGGCCGGCGCCTTGTTCGGCGGCATTTCCGCCACCACCCTGGCATCGGCCACGCTGGCGATGAAAGACTTTTATGATCCCTGGTACAACAAGGCGAAGAACGATGCGAAATCGCTGATGTTCCTGCGCATCGCCATCGTCGTGGCCGGCCTGCTGCCGCTGGTGCTGGCGCTGTATGCGGAAAAACTGCTGATGATTGCCTTCCTCGGCAAGGCCCTGCGCGCCACCCTGGCCGTGCTGGTGCTGATGGCCTTCTACGCGCCGAAATTCGGCACGCCGCGCGGCGCCTTCGTCGGCGTGATCGTTTCCGTGATCGCCACCATCGGCTGGTTCCTGGCAGGCAATCCGTATGGCGTGGACAGCTCCTACCTGGCGCTGGCCGGCCCGCTGCTGACGATGGGCATCAGCCACTTGTTCAAGCCGGCGTTGGCGAAATCGTCCGTCTCGCTGCCTTGATTCAGACCAGCCCCGTCATGTAATAGATGGCAATGACGAGGAACACTGCCACCGTCTTGATGACGGTGATGCCGAAGATATCGCGGTAGGACTGGCGGTGCGTGAGGCCCGTGACGGCCAGCAGTGTGATCACGGCGCCATTGTGCGGCAAGGTATCCATGCCGCCGCTGGCCATCGCCACCACGCGGTGCATGACTTCGAGCGGAATATGGGCCTGTTGCGCGGCCTGGATAAAACTGTCCGACATGGCGGCCAGCGCGATGCTCATGCCGCCCGAGGCCGAGCCCGTGATGCCGGCCAGGGTCGTCACGGACACGGCCGCGTTGACGAGGGGATCGGGCACGCTGCGCAAGGTGTTGCTGACGGCAAGGAAACCGGGCAGGGCGGCGATGACGCCGCCGAAACCGTATTCGGACGCCGTATTCATGGCCGCCAGCAGGGCGCCGCCCACGGCCGCCTTGGTGCCTTCGGCAAAGGCGGCGCGGATGCGCCCGAAGGCCGTCGCGCACACGAGTAAAATTCCCAGTAGCAAGGCGCCTTCCACGGCCCAGATGCCGGTCACGGAAGCGATCGAGGTGGACACGGGCGCATGCAAGCCCGGCAGGGCGTCGGCGGTGAGCACGTAGCTGGCGCCATACCAGTGCGGAATCAGCTTGGTCAGCGCAAAGTTGGCCACGCCCACCAGCACCAGCGGCGCCACCGACAGCAAAGGATGGGGCAAGTCGCCGCCATCGGTCTTGGCCTGTTCCGCTTCCACTCCGTAACCTTCCCCCGTCGCCATGACGGAGCGGCGGCGCCATTCCAGGAAGGCCAGGCCCATGATCACCGTCAGCACGGCGCCGATGGTGCCCAGCCACGGCGCGGCCCAGCCGGTCGTGTTGAAAAAAGTGGTGGGGATGATGTTCTGGATTTGCGGCGTGCCAGGTAAGGTGTCCATGGTGAACGAGAACGCGCCCAGGGCGATGGCGCCCGGCATCAGTCGCTTGGGGATATTGCTCTGGCGATACAGTTCGGCCGCGAACGGATACACGGCAAACACCACCACGAACAGCGACACGCCGCCATAAGTGAGTGCGGCGCACACGGCGACGATGACGGCATTCGCGCGCGCGCTGCCGATGTAGCGGATGGCCGCCATGACGATGGACTGGGAAAAGCCGGACAGTTCAATCAGCTTGCCGAATACGGCACCGAGCAAAAAGACGGGGAAATACAGCTTGATGAAGCCCACCATCTTTTCCATGAAGATACCGCTGAAGACGGCCGGCACGGCGGACGGATCGGTCAGCAGCACGGCGCCGAGCGCGGCCACAGGCGCAAACAGGATCACGCTGTAGCCGCGGTAGGCGGCCAGCATCAGGAAGGCCAGTGCGGCCAGAACTATCAGGAAAGACATCGGTCAGGCCCTTGCGCGAGAAGTGATCAGGATATTAATGATGCAATTAATATCATACTTCCCGGCAACACGCCAACGCGTGGGTCAAGGTGCAAGCAGTTCAGGCCGGCGCGGTGAGGAAAAAGGACTGGTCGGGGTGAGAGGATTCGAACCTCCGGCCTCTGCGTCCCGAACGCAGCGCTCTACCAGGCTGAGCCACACCCCGCTTACTGTTATTACAGCAGATGGCGGGGCGGGTTTCAAGCGGCTGCATCAAGGTCTATTTCTTTTCCTGCTGCGCCTTGTTGATGTCCGCTTCGCTGACCTTTTTCGCCGGTGCATTCGTGGCCGGCGAAGTGGGGGCCTTGCGCGTGGCGTTCGCTTGCGCCATGACAGCGGCGCAATCCGTGTCGGGGGCCTTGTCGACGTTGACCAGCGGCAGCAGGGCGGCCAGCGGCGTGACGACGGTGGCCAGGGCCACGGCGGCGCCGGCCTTTAATGCCAGCGGGCCTTTTTGCGGGCCCACGTCCGGGTTCTTGAACGTGCCTTTCGCATACAGCGGCGTGCGCAGGGTGATGATGCGGGCGCCCTTGGTGCGGGGGCGCACGTCGAGGTTCAGGGTTTCGTTTGCCAGGTTGACGTTGCCCGTGATGTTCACCACGGCCGTGTCCGTGTCGAGCACGAAGCGGCGCACGTCGGCCTGGCCATTCGTGACGGCGAAATCGCTGGCCAGGCAGTTCAGGTGGACTTGCTTGTCGCCAAAGATTTTCACGAAGACGGCGTTGGCCAGGTTCAGGCCAGCCAGTTCCAGCATGAACTGGCTGACGGAGCCTTCGCTGACGGTGGCCGCCAGCTCGCCATTCGCGCTGGCCAGCATGGCGGAAACGGAATTGCCGTGGCCCGTCAGCGCCGCATCGCCATACACTTCGCCGAAGCTCGCCTGCATCGATTGCAGCTTGGGAAACAGTTCGCGTATCTTGAGGTGGCGCGCCGCCACCTTGGCTTGCGCAGCGATGGTCTTTTGACGGCCGTCGAGCGTGATATTCGAGGTGATGTCGCCGCCGGCCATGCCGAAGTTGAGCGGCGTCAGACTCAGCACCTTGTCTTTCATGTGGATGTTGGCGACGATGTCGTTGAGCGGGATATCGTGCGTGCGTACGAGTTTCTTGCCCGTGAATTTCACGTCGGCGTCGAGCGCATCCCATTTCGCCGTGTTGAACTGTTCCACAGGCAAGGCTTTATTATCGGGCTGCACGGGCGCCTTGCCGCGCGCCTGTTTCTTGGCATTGCTGTCGGCGCCGATGGTGGGGCCCAGGTCTTCCAGGCGTAGCTGCTGCGACGTCACTTCGCCGCGCAGCAGGGGGCGGGGCTGGCGCGGCAAATACTGCAGGGTGCCGGCCAGGTCGCTCCGGCCCACCGTGCCCTTGAAGTTCTGATAGGTCCAGTTCCAGCTGGCGCCATCCTTCTTGCCCAGCAGGCGACCTTTGGTCGCGTAGTCCGGCGTTTCCGGCAGCAGCAGGCCCGTCAGCGGGTACAGATCGGCCATGCTGGCGCCGGCCAGGCTCAGCTGTAAATCGATGCCGGACAGCGAGCGCGGGTCGGTCAGGGTGCCATCGATGCTGGTCTTGTTCTTGCCCAGCACGGCATGCGCCTGCACGGGATAGACGGTGTTGTTGTCGGTCAGGGACAGCACGGCACCCGCCTTGCCGCCACCCGTCACGGGCGCCTTGCGGTAGCTGCCGCCGAGGGTAAATTCGATGCCGTATTTCTGTACGGGCGCGTTGCCTGACGCATCGCTCGGCGTGGCGTCCGGTGCCGTCGAGCTGACCTTGGCGTGCACGTCCAGGGCGATGCCTTCGTCCAGGTAGCGGATGGCGCCGTCGGCGAAGGCCATGCGCTGGATTTCCACGTCCCATGCCGAAGGACCGTTATCCTTCAAGGTCCAGTTGTTGCTGCCGTCGGCGCGCCGCTGCAGGGCGATATTGGGTGTGTCGAGCGCCAGGTCTGTCAGCACCACGCGGTGCTGCAAGAGGGGCAACGGGTGGATGGCCATGTCGATGCGTCTGGCGCTGGCCAGTTGCGGGCCGGCCGTGGCCCAGTCCGGGTTGCTCATGCGCACGTCGTGGGCGCTGATGACAGGCCGCGGCACGTAGCGGCGCCAGCCCGGTTCCGTTTTGAGGCCCTGCTTCCATGTCACCTGCAGGTCGCCGCCGATGACGAAGCTGCGGCCCGTGCTTTCCGATACCTTCTCGTTGATGTAGGGACGGGCGCGGTTCCAGTCGAAGGTCAGCACGAAGATGGCCACGATGGCGACCAGGGCGAGCAGGGCGGCCAGGCTCCAGCCGAGGATGTTGAGCGGGGTTGAGCGTGTCATGGTAAGCCAATCGCAATGATTTTTCATCAAGGTAGACCGATAGGCCACGACGGTCGGTGCGCTGGGTTACGTAAGACATCGCGCTTGAGATTATTCAATAATTCGACTATTATTGAAGTATGGAAAATGAAAAGACAATAGCGAACGGGGCGACACCGCTGACGAGTGCCTCCGCCATCGTGGCACTGGCCGCGCTGGCGCAGGAATCGCGGCTGGCCGTGTTCCGCCTGCTGGTGCAAGCGGGGCCGCAAGGCATGGCCGCGACGAAAATCGCCGACGCGCTGGCGATCGCGCCCTCGTCCCTGTCGTTTCACCTGAAGGAACTGGCGCACGCCAATCTGGTGACGGCGAGCAAGACGGGCCGTTCCATCATCTACGCGGCCAATTATGCGGGCATGAACGGCTTGCTGGCCTTCCTGACCGAGAACTGCTGCGCCGGCGCCCCTTGCTGCGTCAGCGAACCCAATGTAAAGGACATCACGACATGACGATCACGATCTATCACAACACGGCGTGCGGCACCTCGCGCAATACCCTGGCCCTGATCCGCAACACGGGCGTGGAGCCCGTCATCATCGATTACGTCAAGCATCCGCCGACGCGTGAGGAGCTGGTCGACCTGATCACCCGCGCGGGCCTGTCCGTGCGCGCCGTCATGCGCGACAAGGGCGCCCTGTACGACGAGTTGGGCCTGGCCAATCCTGACTTGCCAGACGCGGCCCTGCTGGACGCCATGCAAGCCCATCCTATTCTGATCAACCGCCCCATCGTCGTCACGGAACTGGGCGTGCGTCTGTGCCGGCCGTCGGAAAAGGTGCTGGAGATTTTGCCGCTGCCGCAGCAAGGAGCATTTGCCAAGGAAGATGGTCAGGCCGTGGTCGGCGCCGACGGCAAGCCGGTGAAATGAGCGGGACATAAAAAAACGGCGCCAGTAGCGCCGTTTTGTATTGCATATAAGTACAACGCGATCAGTGATTGCGGTCCACGGCAAACGAGCACAGTTGCAGCATGGATTGCTTGTAGACGCTGTCGGGCCAGCCGGCGATGGCATCGGCGGCGCGCTGGCCGGCGATTTCCGCCTGCTTGCGCGTGTAGTCGAGGGCGCCACTATTGGTGATGGCGGCCAGGATGGCATCGAAATGCTGTTCGTCGCCTTGCTCGATGCAGCTGCGCACCAGTTCACGTTGCTCCGGGGTGCCGTTTTCCATCAGCCAGATCAGCGGCATGGTTGGTTTGCCTTCGCGCAAGTCGTCGCCCACGTTCTTGCCGATTTCGGCGGCGTCGCCTGCATAGTCGAGCACGTCGTCGATCAGCTGGAAAGCCGTGCCCAGCGAGCGACCGTATTCGGCAGCCGCTTCGATATCGTCTTCGCTGGCGCCGGCGATCAGGGCGCCCAGTTGCGCCGACGCTTCGAACAGCTTGGCCGTCTTCGAGCGAATGACGTTCAAATAGCTTTCCTGCGTCACGTCCGGATCGTGCATGTTCAGCAATTGCAGCACTTCGCCTTCGGCGATCACGTTGGTGGCGTCGGAGAGGATTTGCATGACGCGCATATTATTCAGCGACACCATCAGCTGGAACGAGCGCGAGTGCAGGAAGTCGCCCACCAGCACCGAAGCGGCATTGCCGAACAGGGCGTTGGCCGTCTGGCGTCCGCGGCGCATCGACGATTCATCGACGACATCATCGTGCAGCAGGGTGGCGGTATGGATGAATTCGACCACGGCGGCCAGTTCATGGTGCGCCGTGCCGTGATAGGCATGGGTATTGGCCACCAGCAAAATCAGCACGGGACGGATGCGTTTGCCGCCTGCGCTGATGATGTATTCCGCGATCTGGTTGATCAGAATCACATCGGAGTGCAACTTTTGGCGGATCACCGTATTGACTGCGTCCATATCGGCGGCAATCGTTTGCACGATGGTGTTTTGGTTAACGTGTTTGTTAGCGTCAGACAAGGCGAACCTGCATTAGATTGTGGGTGCCGCGATTATACGACAAGGCTTGCGCGTGCGTGACGTTTGCCTATGGCTGTAGAGCAATTGATTGATCTTGTTGGCACTGGCGCGCGTTTTCCTGTCCGCCTGGCGCAAGCCTGACATGATGGCCAGGTTGTCGACATACCACGATCGTCAAGCTTTGTGAATAGTTTTTGACGCAATTTCTCAGTCCGTGTATAATCGCTGGTTCCCCCTGTTGTGTACGGCTTGCTTTGCGTGACAGTGGGACAAATTCTTTCAACATTTGATGAGGTTTCAAATCATGTACGCGGTCATAAAAACCGGTGGCAAACAATACAAAGTTGTCGCTGGCGAAAAACTTAAAGTAGAACAGATACCGGCAGACATTGGTTCCGAAATCACCATCGATCAAGTTCTCGCAGTAGGCGCGGGCGACAGCATCAAGTTTGGTGCTCCATTGGTCGAAGGTGCAACGGTACTGGTTACGGTTGTGGCGCATGGTCGCCATGATAAGGTCAAAATTTTCAAGATGCGTCGTCGTAAGCACTACCAAAAGCATCAAGGCCATCGCCAGAATTTTACCGAAATCCAAATCGTTTCGATCAACGGCTAATCGCCGCTGTTTGACGCAGTTTGTCTACATAATCAGCTATCAAGGAGTCTTAAATGGCACATAAAAAAGGCGGCGGCACAACGCGAAACGGCCGTGATTCAGAATCAAAACGTCTGGGCGTTAAAGTCTACGGCGGCCAAGCTATCAATGCTGGCGGCATCATCATTCGTCAACGCGGCACCCCAGTGCGCGCCGGCGAAGGCGTAGGCATGGGCAAGGACCACACGTTGTTCGCGCTGATCGCGGGCAAAGTGAAGTTCGTTGTCAAAGGTGCCGGCTCGAAGCAATTCGTGACCGTTGTACCAAACGAAGCAGTACCAGCGTAATTCATCGCGGAGCGCCAGTTCGCTCCGCAATGATCGCATGATGTAAGGCGCAAGCCTTCAATCGAAAGGCTCTGCCCAAGGTAGAGCCTTTTTAGTTTTATGGCGGCAAAATTATGAAGTTTATCGACGAAGCAAAAATCGAAGTCATCGCGGGCGATGGCGGCAACGGCTGCGCATCTTTCTGCCGTGAAAAATTCCGGCCTTTCGGCGGTCCCGATGGCGGCGATGGCGGCAAGGGCGGGTCCATCTGGGCCGTTGCCGACCGCAATATCAACACGCTCGTCGATTTCCGTTTCTCCAAAATGCACAAGGCTCGCAATGGCGAGCCTGGCCGTGGCGCGGATTGCTATGGCAAGGGCGCCGATGACATCCACCTGCGCATGCCGGTCGGCACCTTGATCATCGACAACGCGAGCGGCGAAATCCTGGCCGATTTGACCGAACACGGCCAGATCGAACTGCTGGCCAAGGGCGGCGAAGGCGGCTGGGGCAATATCCACTTCAAGTCCTCGACCAACCGCGCACCGCGCCAAAAAGGCGAGGGCAAGGAAGGCGAACGCCGCGAACTGCGCCTGGAACTGAAGGTGCTGGCTGACGTGGGCCTGCTGGGCATGCCGAACGCCGGCAAGTCGACCTTCATTTCGGCCGTCTCGAACGCGCGTCCGAAGATCGCCGATTATCCGTTTACCACCCTGCACCCGAACTTGGGCGTGGTGCGCGTGTCGCACGAGAAGAGCTTTGTGATCGCCGATATTCCCGGCTTGATCGAAGGCGCTTCCGAAGGTGCGGGCCTGGGCCATCAATTCCTGCGCCACTTGCAGCGCACGGGTCTGCTGTTGCACATCGTCGACCTGGCGCCGTTCGAAACCAACGTCGATCCTGTCAAGGAAGCCAAGGCGCTGGTCAAGGAGCTGAAAAAGTACGACGAGTCGCTGGTCGACAAGCCGCGCTGGCTGGTGTTGAACAAGCTTGACATGGTGCCGGAAGAAGAGCGCAAGAAGATCGTCAAGGACTTCCTCAAGCGTTTCGCCTGGAAAGGTCCCGTCTTCGAGATTTCCGCGCTGAACCATCAGGGTTGCCCGGAACTGGTCAATGCCATCTACCAGCATCTGGAAGAGAAGAAACACAGCGAAAGCCGTGCCGAAGAAACGCAGATGACCGAAGAAGCACGCGGTATCTCGTCGATCGACCCGGATGATCCGCGTTTCAAGATCCTCGACTAAGCGCCTTACCCTGATGTCGGTACAGACGGTCGCTGCCGCGTCCGCACGCAAGCAAGCGTGGCAGCGCCGGGTATTGCATCTGATCGCGTATGCTTACGGGCTGAGCGCGGTCGCCTGTCTGTTGTTCGCCGATGAAATGGCGGCCGGCATGGGCATCTTCCTCAATGGCGTCGATGGCTACAGCCAGTTCTACGCTTCCCATGTCGGTGTCTGGGGCGCTACCGCGCTCCTGGCGCTGTTCGCGGCACGGCAGGGCGAACCGCCTGTCCTCGGCGATATCACTGCAATGTTGGTCCTGGCGCAGCCCGCCGGCCGTTTGTTTGCGGCCATCAGCTTCGGCTTGCCCCAGGGTTTTGTGTTGTTCATGTGCGCAATGGAGCTGACGGCGGGGCTGGCCTTGCTGCTGCTGCGTCCTGCGCGCTGACGTCTATTAAGTGAAGAGCGCCGCCCCATGGATTCCGTGATTCAAAAAGCTACCCGCATCATCATCAAAGTCGGCTCCTCGCTGGTCACCAACGATGGCCGCGGACTCGACCATGCCGCCATCGCCCGCTGGGCCGCGCAGATTTCCGGCTTGCGCGCCCTCGGCAAGGAAGTCGTGCTGGTGAGTTCCGGCGCCATCGCCGAAGGCATGCTGCGCCTCGGTTTCGAGCAGCGCCCCACCGATATCCACGAATTGCAGGCTTGCGCCGCCGTGGGCCAGATGGGCCTGGCGCAAATCTATGAAAGCAGCTTCCGCGCCCACAGCCTCGGCACGGCGCAAGTGCTGCTCACGCATGCCGACCTGGCCGACCGCGAACGCTACCTGAACGCCCGCTCGACTCTGACGACCCTGCTGCGCCTGGGCGTCGTGCCCATCATCAATGAAAACGACACGGTCGTCACCGATGAAATCAAGTTCGGTGACAACGATACCCTGGGCGCCCTGGTGGCCAACCTGATCGAGGCCGATGCGCTTGTCATCCTGACGGACCAGCACGGCCTGTTCTCGGCCGACCCGCGCAAGGACCCGAGTGCCTACCTGATCACGCAAGGCATCGCCGGCGATCCGGCCCTGGAAGCGATGGCGGGCGGCGCGGGCTCCAGCCTGGGGCGCGGCGGCATGCTGACGAAAATCCTCGCCGCCAAGCGCGCCGCGAAGTCCGGCGCCCACACCATCATCGCCTGGGGGCGCGACAGCGACGTGCTCAGCCGCCTCGCCCAGGGTGAAGCGATCGGCACGGAGTTGCGTGCACAAACGGGCCAATTGACGGCACGTAAGCAGTGGATGGCCGATCATCTGCATACGGCCGGCGCCGTCGTGCTGGACGCGGGCGCCGTGCAAAAGCTGCGCCAGGAAGGCAAATCCTTGCTGCCGATCGGCGTGACGGGCGTGAACGGCGAATTTGGCCGCGGCGCCGTCATCACCTGCGTCGATGCGGATGGCGTGCCCGTGGCGCGCGGCCTGTCGAACTACACGAGCGGCGAAGCGCGCCGCATCATGCGCAAGCCGTCCACCGAGATCGAGTCCATCCTCGGCTACATGGAAGGCCATGAGCTGATCCACCGCGACAATATGGTCTTGCTGTAGGTCGGATTAGCGCGTCGCGCGTAATCCGACGCCACCACTCCATCGGCCCTATTCGGGCCATTGCTTTACACCACGGCCGGCATCGGCGACTTGTCCTTGTAATCGCACAGGTCGGCGATCATGCAGTTCCAGCATTGCGGCTTGCGCGCCGTGCAGGTGTAGCGGCCGTGCAGGATGAGCCAGTGGTGGGCGTCGTGCAGGAATTCCTTGGGTATGAATTTCAGCAGTTTCTGTTCGACGATATCGACATTCTTGCCCGGTGCAATGCCCGTGCGGTTCGAGACGCGGAAGATATGCGTGTCGACGGCCATGGTCGGTTCGCCAAACGCCGTGTTCATGACCACGTTGGCCGTCTTGCGGCCCACGCCGGGCAAGGCTTCCAGCGAAGCGCGGTCGCGCGGCACTTCGCCGCCGTGCTGTTCCAGCAGGATCTGGCAGGTGGCGATGACGTTCTTCGCCTTGGTGCGGAACAGGCCGATGGTGCGGATGTAGCTGGCCAGCTCGTCGACGCCCAGCGCCAGTATCTTGGCCGGCGTATTGGCGACCGGATACAGCAGGCGCGTGGCCTTGTTGACGGACACGTCGGTTGCCTGCGCCGACAGCAGCACGGCGATCAGCAGCTCGAACGGCGTCGTGTATTCGAGTTCCGTTTTCGGGGAAGGGTTGGCGGCGCGGAAGCGCGTAAAGATTTCCAGGCGTTTGGCGGCGTTCATGCGTCTTTTTTCGGTGTCGTGGGGGCGGGCGGGGCGGTGTCCGTGCTGGCGGCGGCCTTGGCGCGCGCGCGCTCCATGGCGGCGGCGATGATGGCGCGCTTGCGCTCCTTCTCCGCCAGTTCATCTGGCGTGACGGGCACTTCCTGCGTCACTTCCTGCATCTTGGCGACGGCCTTGGCGGCCAGGCGCGCGTCGTTGGCCTCGGCTTCGCGGCGCAGCCGCTGCGTGCGGAAATCGTGGCGCGCGCGCGCGTCGTCGGCATCCATCTGGCTCCAGGCATCCCAGCCCGTGGCGTCGCCGCTGACGGGGTACATGACGATGCAGTCGACGGGGCACGGTGCCACGCACAGGTCGCAGCCCGTGCACAGGCTGGTGACCACCGTATGCATCTGCTTGGCGGCGCCGACGATGGCGTCCACGGGACAGGCCTGGATGCACAGGGTACAGCCGATACACAGCGATTCGTCGATATAGGCGACAGATCGCGGACGTTCGAGGCCGTTGACGGGATTGAGCGGAATGACTTTTTTGCCCAGCAAGCCGGCCAGGCGCACGATGCCCTGCGCGCCGCCCGGCGGGCACTGGTTGATGTCGGCATTGCCTGCGGCAATCGCTTCCGCATACGGGCGGCAGCCGTTGTAGCCGCATTTGGTGCATTGCGTTTGCGGCAGCAAGTCTTCGATCTGGTCGGCAAGTGAGGGAGGGGCAGGGTGCGGCACGGTCATCTTCCACGGTAAAACGCCATTATCGGCCATCCGGCGCGCGCACAAGTAAAAACCTGTTTTGTAGGAGGGGATAGCGGGTGCCAGGGCCGGCTGTTGCAGGCGCGCCGCAATCGTATTTTATTTCCCCTGGGAATGTCAAAGTGCAAATAAACAACTTTGCAATTTCTTTTTTTTGTGGGAGCATGATTTTTATCAAGGTAGTGATCAAAAAAAGCCGACCGCCAGTCCTGTTGCCGCGCCTGCATTGCAATGCGCGCCAGGCCATAGGAGCAAAACATGCGTTTCCTCCGGACAGTTGGTTTGCCCTTCTGTTTCTTCATGTCCTCTACACTTGCCCTTGCACACGGGCAGGCTGGTTCCCCCATGGCGGTGCCGGGCTCTGCCGGCTCGCGCATCGTCCGTTTCGCGGCGGAAGACTGGCCGCCCTTCATTTCCCGTAGCCTGCCTGCCGACGGCATGTCGGGCGCCATGGTCAGCGCCATCTTCGAACGCATGGGCTACGTCGTCAAATATGAGTATTTTCCATGGAAGCGCGCCATGCAGTTTGGCCTGGCCAGTCCCCGCTACGCCGGTTTCCTGGCCGTCTGGCGCACGCCCGAACGGGAAAAACTCTGCCATTTTTCTGTTCCGGTTGGCAACACGCAAGGTGTGCTGGCCTACCTGAAGGAGGATGGCGTGCCCGGTGCCACTCTGGCCGATCTGGGCCAGCTGCGCATCGGTACCGTGGCCGGCTATTCGAATGGGGAGCAATTCGATGGCATGGTGGCGCGCGGCGAGCTGAAGACGGAAGAGGGTTTGAACGATGCGACGAACCTGAAGAAACTGTTGATCAAGCGCTACCGCGTGATCGTCATCGAACGCCATGTCCTGCAGCACTTGCTGATGGGACGCAATTTCAGCAAGGCCGAACGGGAACGCATCGCCGTCATCGATACCGTCTTCAAGGAGCGCCCTGTGCACGTGTGCTTCCAGCGTGATGCCGAGGGGGCGGCGCGGCAAAAGCGCTTCAACGAGGCGGCGCGCGATATCGATACGGCCCGCCTCGAACGCGATTACTGGAAGCGGCTCGACCAGAGCCTGGCGACGGCCCCATCCTCCCCCTGACGCGCCGCGGCACTGTTGTTAGTTGCCAAAACGAAATATCTAAATACGAAACCATTCGTTCTTGTTTGTTTGTCCATCCTTTAGTCTGCAGCCACTGTGTTGACGACTTTGAAAGGATGTTTTCGTATGCCGGAATTGATTCACAAGCAAGAACCCGTCCCCCGTTTGCGGCAATTGGCGCACGCCGTCTCGCTGGCCGTGCTCGTGCTGGCTGCGCCTGGCGCGGCCCGTGCGCAAGCCACGCCGGACGGCGCTGGCGCGCTGGCTGGCGGGCCGCTGGATGCCGTCATCGTCACGGGCGCGCGCGGCACGGGCCGCACGGTAGCCAACAGTGCCGCGCCGATCGACGTGATCAGCGCGCAGCAATTGCAGGCGACCGGTAAACTGAACTTGCTCGACGCGCTCGATACGGCCTTGCCATCGTTTAACTTGCCTGCCCGCGTGCAGCCCGACCTGGGCAGCATCGTGCGCGCCGGCCAGCTGCGCAACCTCGACCCGTCGCATACCTTGGTGCTGGTCAACGGCAAGCGCCGGCATACGACGGCCATCGTCAATGAAGATGGCTTTCCCGGTTCCGTCGCCACCGACCTGGCCCTGATCCCCACAGGCGCCATCGCCCGCGTGGAAATCCTGCGCGACGGCGCCTCGGCCATCTACGGTTCCGACGCCATCGCCGGCGTCATCAACATCATCCTGAAAGCGGATGACAAGGGCAGCTTGAGCACGCAACTCGGCTCGACCTACGCGGGCGACGGCACGAACGGTTCCGCGCGCATCGATGGCGGCACGCGCCTGGGCGAACACGGCTTTGCCCACTTCGACGCCGAAGTCCAGCGCCAGGGTATCGCCGTGCGCAATTTCGGCTTGAATCCCGCCTATCTGTCGTATCCGGCCGTGCGCAACAGCGATGGCCAGCTGGTCAAACTGGGGCCGAACAACAGCTTGCCGGCCGGCGCGTCGCCGAACCCGGCCGACGCGACGCGCAACAGCAATCCGTGGCGCAATACGGGTGTGCCGCAAAGTACGACCGCCTCGCTCAGCGCCAATCTCGGCTATGACCTGTCGAACGAGGTGCAACTGTACGGTTTCGGCACCTACGCGCACCGCAATGCCCGCTCGGCGCAGAATTTCCGCTTGCCCAATACTATTTTCAATAACAACAAAGGCTTGCTGGCCGTGTATCCCGACGGCTTCACGCCATATGAAACGACGAGCGAAAACGACTTTTCCTTGACGGGCGGCATCAAAGGCGAGACGGCCGGCTGGAGCTGGGATATCAGCAGCACCTACGGACGCGACGATATCGACGTGGGCGTGGAGCACTCGGCCAACTACTCGCTGACTTATCCGGGCGGCAAGACGGATTTTGACATCGGCAATCAGCGCTACAGCCGCTCGACGACGAATGCGGACGCGCGCCGCCCCGTGCAGCTGGGCTTAAGCGAACCGGCCGACCTCAGCGTCGGTCTCGAGTACTCGCATGAAACGCAGCAGCGCAGCCCGGGTGAACCCGCTTCCTGGCAGGGCAGCGGTTCGTCGGCGCTGGCAGGCTACCTGCCCGTCGATGCGTCCGACACGGCGCGCCACAGCTATGCGGCGTATATCGGCCTGGGCGCCAAACTGACGCCGCAATGGCTGCTCGACACGGCCTTGCGTGCCGAAAAGTATTCCGATTTCGGCAACAAGACGACGGGTCGTTTATCGGCCCGCTATGACCTCACGCCCACGGTCGCCGTGCGCGGCACCGTCAGCAACGGTTTCCATGCGCCTAGCCTGGTGACGCAATCGTATTCGAACACGTCCGACCATGCTGGCGTGCCCTACACCCTGGCGCAGCCCAATTCCGCTGCCGCGCGGGCCCTGGGTGCGCAAGCATTAAAACCGGAAAAATCGACGAATCTGTCGGCCGGGCTGACCTTCAATCCCACGCCGACCCTGCGCCTGGCCGTTGACGCGTATCAAATCAGGGTCAGCGACCGCCTGGGCGTATCGTCGAACATCGGCATCGATCGCAGCTCGGGCGTGGCGCTCGATGGCAGCGGCCGGCCGCTGACCGCGGCGCAAGCGGGCGTCATTGAAAACCTGCTGCGTTCGGCGGGACTGACGGTGGGCAATGGCCTCGTCGCGCATTATTTTGCCAACGTGGGCGACACGCGCACGCGCGGCGTCGACTTGACGGCCGAGGATGTCTTGCGCGTGGCCGATGGCAAGCTGCGCTGGACGGCGGCCGCGAATTTCAACCATACGAGCCTGGTGGGCAAGGCGGAACTTCCCGCCGTGCTGCAAGGCTTGCCGAACATCGGCACCCTGAGCAAGTCGGCCGAGTACGACTTGCTGTACCGGGCCCCGCGCGACAAGGAAATCCTCACGCTGGCGTATGAAAAAGCCGGCTGGACATTCAATGTACGCGAAACGCGCTACGGCAAGCTCAAGCGCCTGAACGCCATCATGGGCGGCGATTACCAGCTGAAGGCGGCCTTCGTGACGGATGTCAGCGTCGGCTACGACGTCAGCAAGCGCATCAACGTGACGGTGGGCGCCAACAATGTCTTCGACCAGAAACCGAGCCAGGTGCCACGCGAGGCGCGCAGCGCCGCGAATCTGGCGCAGTACACGGGCGCGTATGACAACTCGGGACCGCTGGGTGTGCTGGGCGGCTATTACTACGCCCGCGCCACCGTCTCGTTCTGATTTACCGCATCCCTCTACCGATCATCAAGAACAGGAAATCCTATGTCTGACAAAAAACAACACGCCGCCATCGATCTGGAATGGGCGAATCTCCTTTCTCCGCAACGCCGCACGGTCTTACGCGGCGGCGGTCTGGTGGCGGCGCTGGCCGCCTCCGGCCTGGCGGGGACGTCCCTGGCACAGGAGGGCGCCGTCAAGCGCGCGAAACCGGCGCCCGGCAAAAGTCCATGGGGCGAGCATACGGATACGGCGCCCACGCCGCGTCCCGTCAGCGTGCGGCCCGGCGAGGAAACCTTGCCGTCGGCACCACGTGCCTATACGGATATCGAGAGCTATCACGCGCATATCTATTTTGACGAAGACAATTACCAGAAGGCGGCGCTGATACGCAAGTGGGCGGCCGAGCGCTTTCGGATCGAGCTGGGCGACTGGAACCTGGAGCCGCGCGGCCCGCACGTGACGCCGTCGTTTTACTTTGGCTTTAGCAATGACCTGATATCGGTGATCGTGCCATGGCTGCAGCTCAACAGCCTGGGACTGACGATATTGATCCACCCGAATACGGAAGATCCGCGCGCCGACCACCTGTATTACGCGCTGTGGGTGAACCGTTCGCAGCCCGTGAATGGCTATGCGATGAAGAAGCCGGGGCCGGGCGAGCCAAGGGTCGAGCAAATCTTTGTCAATACGCGCCCGACGGTGAAAATCGAGCGCGCGTGAGCGGGACATAAAAAAACGCCACGCCAGTTGAAGCTGGCGTGGCGTTTTGCTGGAAACACTCCGGATCAGGAATGCTTCTGGATGAATTCACCGATCTTCGGGCAAATGATCTCGCGCCAGCGGCGGCCCGAGAAGATGCCGTAATGGCCACATTTTGGCGCCACGAAATCTTGCTGCATGTCGGCAGGGATGCCGGAACACAGATCATGCGCCGCCTGCGTCTGGCCGGCGCCGGAAATATCGTCCAGCTCGCCTTCCACGGTGAACAGCGCCACGTTCGTGATGTCTTGCGGACGCACCAGCTGGCCGCCCACTTTCCACGTACCCTTCGGCAGGCTGAATTCCTGGAAAACCGTTTTAATGGTTTCCAGGTAGTACTCGGCCGGCATGTCCAGGACGGCGTTGTACTCGTTGTAGAACTGGCGGTGGCCTTCCGCCGGCTCGTCATCGCCCGTCACCAGGTGCATGTAGAACTCGCGGTGGCTTTGCGCGTGGCGGCCCGGGTTCATGGCGATGAAGCCGGCGTGCTGCAGGAAGCCCGGATACACCTTGCGGCCAAAGCCCGGGTAGTTCGGCGGCACCGCGTAGATCACGGTGTTTTCAAACCACGAGAATTTCTTTTCCGTCGCCAGGTTGTTCACTTGCGTAGGCGAGCGGCGCGGGTCGATCGGGCCGCCCATCATCGTCATGGTTTTCGGCATGTGCGGATCTTTTGCCGTCGCCATCAGCGAGATGGCCGCCAGCACGGGCACGGTCGGTTGACAGACGGAAATCACGTGCAAATCAGGCGCGAGCAGGCGGATGAATTCCTGCACATAATAAATGTAGTCATCGAGGTGGAACGGGCCTTCCGTCAGCGGTACCATGCGCGCGTCCGTCCAGTCGGTGATGTAGACATCGTGCTCGGCCAGCAAGCCGCGCACGGTGTCGCGCAGCAGGGTCGAGTGGTGACCGGACAGGGGGGCAACCAGCAAAACTTTGGGCTGTTGCAAGCCAGTGGCTTCTTTTTTGAAGTGAATCAGGCGGCAAAACGGTTTTGTCACGACAACGTGTTCGCGGATGTCGACGCTCTCGCCTTTGACGAGAACGGATTTGATATCGAATTGTGGTTTTTCGTAGTCTTTGCCAAGGCGGTACATCAGCTCGTAGCCGGCTGCGATGCGTTGCGAAAACGGGGTGTGGGCCAGTGGAGAAACCGGGTTGGTAAATAACTTGGAGGACATGTCTGCCCATTGCATCACCGGAGTGAGGAAAGAGCGTTGCAGTTCGTGCAGTTGGTAAAGCATATAGAGTCCTTGTTTGATTCCAAGCGCCAATATCGGCTCAAATATCATAATCCAATTTTACGATATTTGTTGAGGACAAAATGTGCTTTACCGCGCATAGGTCCACAGTTTGCGCATACTTGTGACAGCGCGCCACAGTAACGTGGATAGACCTGCAACGATGCTTTAAAAGCAAAAAAAGCAGCGTTTCCGCTGCTTTTTGTCTGTTCTTTGTCGCCACGCCCCTGCGGGGAAGAGTATCCATCCCCGCCGGAATTGCCGCCGCAGCTGCCGTGCGTTTAGCGCACCAGCATGTCGAGCTTGTCCTTGACGTCCTTGTATTGCTCGGCTTCCGGCAAGGCAGCCTTCGTCTTGGTGATCGAAGGCCAGTTACGGGCCAGATCGACGTTGATCTTGATGAAGGCTTGCTGGTCGCCCGGCACGTCCTCTTCCGCGAAAATCGCGTTCACCGGGCACTCTGCCACGCAGACGGCGCAGTCAATACATTCGTCCGGATCGATTGCCAGGAAGTTCGGGCCTTCCCGGAAACAATCTACCGGGCAGACATCGACGCAGTCGGTATAGCGACAGGCGATGCAGGATTCGGTGACAACGTGGGTCATAACAGTCCTATCAATTTGGGGGGAGGTGCTGTAGCGCCTGCAGGAACCTCGGCGGCGCATACTAAAGCAAAGCATTGTATTTTAAGGCAATTCGCTATTTCTCACAAATCCCGCTTATATACAATACATATAAGCAAATTCATTTTTTGGTAGTCGCATTGCCGCGCAGAGCGGGCAGTTCAGCGACTATCCGTGACGTTGCCATGAAGAACGCGGCAAGAACGCGACAGTCGCCCGATACTGCAGAGGGCAGGGCGGGTGACGTGCTGGCTTGCCGTGTGGTGTTTTTGTTTTACTCAAGTCAAGATCGGCACAAATAAGTGCCGCAACAATCAGGCGCTGGCGCGTATTTGCGTCAGCAATTGCTGCCACCGTGCATTTTCAGCACTGCCATCCTCGGCAAATGTGATGGTGCGGCGCGCGGTGGGCGCATCGACGGTGATCTGCCAGTGGGGAATATCGGCGCCCACCTGTTCATCCGTGGCCTGCGGATGCGTGAAAAAGCCGCTGCTGGCCAGCGCCGCTTCCAGGTGGGGGCCAGCCGGATGGGCTTGCGTATCGATCTCGTACTGTTCGCTCAGGCCGGCAAAGCCGCCGCTGCTGCGGGCTGAAATTTTCATGCTGCTCCTTGCTGTTGTGGGTGGTGTGGGCCGCGCCATGGCCTGCCGCTGGTGCGGCTGGCCTGAAGCGGACGCGCCGGTGCGCTGCCTTATATGGGGCTGTTTACCGGGGACCGTAACTGCGGCACCAGGCCGCCAGCGCTTCGCGTTCCGCTTCGAGCAACTGGTCCGATTCGCTGTATTCCGCATGGTTCATGGTACCGCAGCAGGCGCGCCGGTCTTGCACGGCGCCGTCTTCGTCGACGATATCGGGGGCAAACGTCATTTGCCCATCCTCCGTCATGGCATTGGCCTTGAGCACTTCGCGCACGGTAAAGCTGTTGCGGATGAAATCGAGGTAGGCGCCATTGCCATCGGCCTGGGCGATCGTCAGCATGTGGCCGGCCACATCGGCATAGGTGGCGGCCTGGTCGGGCGATGCCACCAGGGCGCGCAGGACCAGGCTGCGCAGGTAATCGCCGCAGCGGTGCAGCACGGCCGCGTCGTCTTCCAGCTGGGGCTGGCGTTCGTGGGCAAAGATGTCGGCCAGGATGTCGTAGATGGCGCCCGTAAATACTTGCGAGATGGCGTGCACTTCCGTGCCCGCTTCGGACAATTTGATGTCATTGTCGGCATTGCGCAAGCCGTTCGGCCGGCCCAGCGCCAGACCGAACTGTTCCGCCAGGTCGGCCAGGAAGGTCTTGTCGTGCAGGTCGGATTTCGTTTGCGCGATCACCGCTTCCACCTGGTCCAGCTGCGACAGGGCCAGGAAGATGGCCGTCAGGTCGCCGAACGATTCGTGCAAGCCGCCCGTTTGCGGCGGATTGTTGCTGAGCAGCCAATTCGGCTTGAGCCCATCGAGCACGGCGTGCCCCGTTTCATGCGAGACGATGTCGAGCGAGCGGCAGGTGTAGACGCGCTCGGTGGCGCCGCTGGGGATGAAGTCGCCGAACTTGAGCGCCTTGTCGCTGCGGCTGTAATACGCATTCATGACGTTGGGCAAGCCATGCGGGAACACGCGCAGCGGTGCCGTATTGCTGGCGCTGTTCCATTGCCAGGGCAGGGGCGGCGCCGTGTCGTTGCTGGCCAGCGCGCGCTGGTACATGGTGAGCGTCATGCGCACGATGGCAAACGTGTGCACGGCGTCGAACTGGTCGGTGTTGGGGGAGACGATGAAGTCGCCGAAGGCATTCGGGCTGACCTGCGCGATGCCCGGTTCGCCAAACGTGATGCGCGCGTCGCGCGGGCCTTGCAGGATCAGACCGGGCAAAAAGGCTTTACGGGTGCCCAGGTCGCTGACGGACGGATCTTGCTTCCAGATCAGCACGCGTGAACCGACGGGCACGGCGGCCAGGTTGCGCACCGTTGCCTCCGTCAGGCGTGGCGGGCCCGGCTGCAGGGTCAGTTGCGCATTCTTGCGGTGCTGGCGGTAGGGCGCCGAGGGGGTAGGGACATAGCCGACGGGCAGGGACACGCATTTGGTCAGTACGGCTTCGACCGGCACGATGACTTTCTGGTCCATGGTAGCTCTCCAAGACACGCGCAACTGGAATTGGAATAGTCATCCCGCTTCGGCGCGTCCGGTTTGATCGCGCGCAAACGACATGCGGGAAGGACGGGCTTTTTTAGCCGCCCGGCGCCGGCTGCGGTCGTGCCCGCCGCATGGCGGCTGGTATGATGCTGGCCGTATTGCCCCCGTTTTTATAATAAAAGGATCGTTTGATGGCGGATATAAATATAGTTCAGCAACATAAGCTGACAGCAGCAAAGGCGCGCGAAGCGGCGCAGCAAGTGGCCGACAAGCTGGCCCAGGAATATGACCTGGCGTGCGCCTGGGATGGTGATGTGCTGCGCTTCGAGCGCAGTGGCGTCGATGGTTCGCTGACCCTGGAAAAAGAGCAGGCGCAACTGCAAATCAAGCTGGGCTTCATGCTCAGCGCCTTCGCCTCCACGATTGAAGGCAAGATCGCCGAGAAGATGCGCAAGGTGTTTACCGAGTCAGCTTGACGGCGTTTCACCCGCTTGTCTGGCGCCCTGTTTGATGCTAGGGAGCGTGTCGCGGCGATGGGCGAAAAGACGATGACAACACGTCTCTTTTCGCCTTTTTTACGTCTGACTGTACGCTGGCGAACATTGCTAGCACATTTCTATTTGGAAAGCCATTGGACTTTGATGGCTTTTTGCGTTATACTTGAGTCATATTTACAACAGCTACACCGCGTTTCACCTTCTGCTTCGCAGTACTCTCCGCTCGCTGAGTGGTGAATAATTCTTCGGGTTTTACACCCGCATCCAGTTTAAAAGTAGCTTGGTCGATTTTTTTTCGGTCAAATACATTTGGTGCCATGTATTTGCATGGCGCTAGCGTTGTTAAAAGTCCTGAACCACAGCCTCTTTTAGCACGCACACGGCACCCCGGCACCGGCTTTGGCCATCCGCTGGTCACACGCGTGTCACCCCCTGTTTCCTGTCGCTCCCGTGCGCATTGCGCGCCGTGGCGTAGCCGACGCAACAGGGTTTGCTGATTCCCGCCGCAAGCTGGCAGCTTGCTGGGTTTCAATCCATTCGTCAAATCGAGGGAGAACCACATCGTGGCAAAACAAATCATTATCGACCATGTGTTCAAAGTGTTCGGCGACAAGCCAGAAGAAGCACTTGAACTCGTCCGTCAGGGCGCCAGCAAGCAGGACATCCTGGCCAAGACCGACTGCACCATCGGCGTCTTCGACGCCACCTTTACCATTGAAGCGGGCGAGATCTTCGTCATCATGGGCCTGTCCGGTTCGGGCAAGTCGACCCTGGTGCGCATGCTGAACCGCCTGATCGAGCCCACCGCCGGCCGCATCCTGATCGACGGCAACGACATCAACACCCTGCCGGACGCCCAGCTGCGGGCCCTGCGCCGCAAGGACATCAGCATGGTGTTCCAGTCGTTCGCGCTGCTGCCGCAAATTACTGTGCTCGACAACACTGCCTTCGGCATGGAACTGGCCGGCATGCCGAAAGCCGAGCGCCATGCGCTGGCCCAGCAAGCGCTGGAGCAGGTGGGCCTGGACGGCTACGGCGCCAGCTATCCCGACGAATTGTCGGGCGGCATGCAGCAGCGCGTGGGCCTGGCCCGTGCGCTGGCGTGCGATCCATCGATTCTGCTGATGGATGAAGCATTTTCCGCGCTCGATCCGATTATCCGTACGGAAATGCAATCGGAACTGCTGCGTTTGCAGCAAATCAAGCGCCGCACCATCGTCTTCATTTCGCATGACCTCGACGAAGCCATGCGCATCGGCGACCGCGTCGCCATCATGAAAGATGGTCACGTGGTGCAGGTGGGTACGCCGGAAGAAATCCTGCGCAAGCCGGCCAACGATTACGTGCGCAACTTCGTGCGCGGCGTCGATGCGGCGGCCGTCTTCAAGGCCAGCGACATCGCCCGCAAGAGCCAGATCGTCGTGTCCGAGTCGCCGAGCCGCGGTTCGCGCGCCGCGCTGTCGATGCTGGAAGAGCAGGATCGCGCGTTTGCGTATGTCGTCAATCCGCAGCGCAAGTTCCTCGGCGTCGTCTCGGCCGATTCGCTGCGCAGTGCGCTCGACGGCCATGTGGGTCCGCTGGGCCTGGCCCATGCCTATCTGCCCGACGTGCAGACCATCGATGCAGACGAGCCCGTCGCCGGCCTGTTCGGCCAGGTGGCGCAACTGCCTTACGCCGTCCCTGTGGTGGCCAATGACGGCAGCTTCCGCGGCGCCATCAGCAAGACGACCTTGCTGAAGTTCCTCGACCGCGACACGCCAGCCATTGCCGAACAACAACAGAAAGGACAAGCATGAACCCAAGTACCGTTTCCACAGTAGAACCTGTTGTTGAACAGGCCGTCCAGATCAATCCCTGGGCGCTGACGCCGCCCACCGACGCCAGCACCGCCTGGCTGGACGCCGCCGCGCCTGCCGTGCAGCCGGAACACGCGACCGGCTTTCACCTGACGCAGATTTTCGACGGCTCGCTGCCGCTGGAAAGCTGGATCAACCAGGGCCTGGGCTGGGTCGTGGCGCATTTCCGCCCCTTCTTCCAGGCCGTGCGCGCGCCGATCGACAGCGTGCTGTCCGGCGTGGAAGGTGTGCTGCTGGCCGCTCCGTCGCTGACGGTGATCGCCATCATCGGCTTGCTGGCGTGGCAATTCACGAGCCGCACCCTGGCCATCGGCACCGTGCTGGCGCTGCTGCTCGTGTCGATGCTGGGCATCTGGCCGGAAGCCATGACCACCCTGTCGCTGGTGTTGACGTCGCTGGCCTTCTGCCTGGCCATCGGTTTGCCGCTCGGTATTTTCCTTGCCAGCAGCGATCGCGCGCAGAATATCCTGCGCCCCTTGCTCGACGCCATGCAGACGACGCCCGCCTTCGTCTACCTGGTGCCGGTGGTGATGCTGTTTGGTATCGGTAATGCGCCGGGCGTGATCGTGACGATCATCTTTGCCCTGCCGCCGCTGGTGCGCCTGACCAACCTCGGCATCCGCCAGGTGCGTCCGGACCTGATCGAAGCGGCCCGCGCGTATGGCGCCTCGCCGTGGCAGCTGCTGACCCGCGTGCAATTCCCGCTGGCCATGCCGTCCATCATGGCCGGTATCAACCAGTCGCTGATGCTGTCGCTGTCGATGGTCGTGATCGCCTCGATGATCGCCGTGGGTGGCTTGGGCCAGATGGTATTGCGCGGCATCGGCCGCCTGGACATGGGCCTGGCAACCGTGGGCGGCCTGGGCATCGTGCTGCTGGCCATCACCCTGGACCGCTTGACGCAAGCGATGGGCCAGCCACGCCGCGGCGTGCGTCACTGGTACCAGACGGGTCCCGCCGGTTTCGTGCTGCGCCTGGTGCGCGGCAATACGGAGAAAAATAATGTTGAACAGCAAGCAACGCTGGCCAACGCACAATAAGAAAGGATTTACATGCATCAAATCGCACATTTTAAAGAGACGCAAAAATCGCAGCGCAAGTTCCAGCTGTTTTCCGCCCTGGCGATCGCCGCCATGGCCCTGACCACCAGCCTGGCCATGGCGCAGGCGCCGGCCGCCGATGCGCTGCCCGGCAAGGGCGTCAAGGTGCAGCCGCTGCAAAGCTCGATCGCGGAAGAAACCTTCCAGACCATG
The DNA here is from genome assembly GCF_056174685.1 of Janthinobacterium sp. BHSEK. NCBI lineage: Bacteria > Pseudomonadati > Pseudomonadota > Betaproteobacteria > Burkholderiales > Oxalobacteraceae > Janthinobacterium > Janthinobacterium sp. BHSEK. The sequence goes on along the minus strand of NZ_JBWBYV010000031.1, from coordinate 18,385 downwards.
CTGGTCGACAAGGCCCTGGAAAAGCTGGGCTACGAAGTGCAGCCGATCAAGGAAGTGGAATATCCGACCGCGCATATCGCCATCGCCAACGGCGACGCCACCTTCATGGCCGTGCACTGGGACCCGATGCACAAGGATTTCTATAACAATGCGGGCGGCGACGCCAAGCTGTTGCGCACGGGCCAGTATGCGGGGCCTGCCGCGCAAGGTTATCTGATCGATAAGGCAACGGCGGAAAAGTACAACATCACGAATATCGACCAGTTGCGCGATCCCACCCTGGCCAAGCTGTTCGACCACGATGGCGACGGCAAGGCCGACTTGACGGGTTGCAACCCGGGCTGGGGCTGCGAAGCGCTGATCGAGAACCACATGGATGCGTACAAACTGCGCGAGACGGTGACGCACGTGCAGGGCAGCTATGCGGCCCTGATCGCCGACACCCTGGGCCGCTACAAGCGTGGCGAACCGATCCTGTACTACACGTGGACGCCGTACTGGGTCAGCGGCGTGCTGGTGCCGGGCAAGGACGTGGTCTGGCTGAAAGTGCCGTTCTCGGCCAATCCGGACAAGGTGAACACCCGCCTCGACGATGGCAGCGATTACGGTTTTGCCGTCAACACGGCGCGCATCGTATCGAACAAGGCCTGGGCGGAGAAGAATCCGGCCGCGGCCAAGCTGTTCGAAGTGATGCAATTGCCCGTGGCGGACATCAATGCGCAGAACGAGCGCATGCGCCGCGGCGAAAACACGCAGGCCGATATCGCCCGCCATACGGCCGGCTGGATCAAGTATCACCAGCAAAAGTTTGACGGCTGGATCGCGCAAGCGCTGGCGGCGGCAAAAAAGTAAATTACGGCCGATACAGGCGTAAAAAAAGTGGCTACCGGTTTGGTAGCCACTTTTGCGTTAACGGCCTGTTTTGGTGGTTTTTGGTGAGTTTTTAGCCGTTTTCGGCCAGTTTCAGGTGCAAAATGGGGAAAGGCTTGCCAAAGGGGTCGCATTCCGAGCGGCTTTCCCCGATAAAACCCAGGTGGTGGTAAAAGCCGTGCGCTTGCGTGTTGTGCTCGTTGACGTCGACGGCCGTGGCGCCCAAGGCCGTGATGGCGTACCGGACCAGCGTGCGGCCGGCGCCGCTGCCGCGTTGATCGGGATGTACGAACAGCATCTCGATCTTGGCGTGCTCGACGCACAGGAAGGCGTACGGGACACTGTTGGCATCGCGTAGCACGTGAAGCAGATGGTCCGCCGTCACTCTGGCCAGCTCATCGCGAACATAGGGCATGAGGAAAGCGATATCGCTGTCGGCGAGGAAATCGTGGGTGGCGCGTACGGACAGGTGCCAGACGTCGAACAAACGGGGCAGGTCGGCGGCATGGGCCAGGGAAATCGGTGATGGTGTCATGCGGAAATAATAACATTGCCCCGGGCTGTGCCGGGGCAGGGGGATGATCAGTCCTTCAAATCTTCGATCAGGTCGATGTATTGCTGTTGCGCCTCTTCCTTCGAGGTGCCGGCCAGGGCCGCCCAGGCGTCGAACTTGGCGCGGTTGACGAAGTCGGTCATGCCGGGACGTTCGCCCGTGGCGTCGCCGCTCGATGCTTGCTTGAACAAGGCATAGATTTTCAGCAAGGTCATATTGTCCGGACGCTCGGACAGGGTCTTGGAATCGAGCTGCGCTTGGTCGAATTGCTCTTGTAAACTCATGATGGCTCCTGTGTGCTGATGGAATCGCTGGAAAAGTGCGGCAGGTGCGGCGGAGTGGCCACCGTGCGTGCTGCAGTGCCTGACATCATAGTGAAAAAAGCGCGCCGTGCATTAGAGGACACACTCAAAACAAAAAGCGCCGCCGCTGCGTGAACAGGGGCGGCGCCAAGCGCAATCGATGGATCGCGGCCTGCTCGGTTCTTATACGCCCAGCAGTTCGACGTCGAAAATCAGGGTGGCGTTCGGTGGAATCACGCCGCCGGCGCCGCGTGCGCCATAGCCCAGTGCCGCAGGGATGATCAGCTGGCGCTTGCCGCCCACTTTCATGCCTTGCACGCCTTCGTCCCAGCCCTGGATGACGCGGCCTGCGCCCAGCGGGAATTCGAATGGGTCGTTGCGGTCCTTGCTCGAGTCAAATTTCGAACCGGCGCTGCCGTCGTCGTTTTGCAGCCAGCCCGTGTAATGCACGACAACATTGTTGCCGGCTTGCGCTTCAGCGCCTTCGCCGACGACGGTATCGGTGTATTGCAGGCCGGAAGCGGTAGTGGTGGTGGTCATGATAATCCTTGTGTAGGCGATGAAAGCTACAGATTGTAGAGCAATGAGTTGCAAAGCGCCATTCCAAGCCCGGCGCAGGGGAAAATGGGGAAATGACGGCGAGTGTGGCTGCCGCTTGCATTTAAGGGGGGAATTCACACAATAAATACAGTGTTCCACGTAAAATGCATGTTTTGTATTTAACAGTGATTTCTTCCATGTTCCGCAGTCTACGCCGCCTTGTTTTTTCCTCGCTGTGCCTGGTTTCCGCAATATCGACGGCGCAAGCCGAAGTGGTGGTGGTGCTCAATTCCCGTGATGCTACGGTGCAACTGCTGGACCAGAAAACCTACGCCCCCCTGTCCACCTTTGCCGTCGGCAAGGAACCGCACCATCTGATGGAGACGCCGGACGGCAAGTCGCTGATCGTCGCCAGTTCCGTCGGCAACGAGCTGATCTTCCTCGACCCCGTGTCGGGCCAGATCCAGCGCCGCATCAGCAACATCCTCGACCCCTACCAGATCGGCTTTTCGCCGGATCAGAAGTGGTTCATCTCGAACTCGCTGCGCCTGGACCGCATCGACCTGTACCGCTACGACGGCAAGAACCTGACCCTGGCCAAGCGCATCCCGCTGCCGAAGCTGCCCAGTCACATGGCCTTCACGGCCGACAGCAGCATGGCGTTCATTACGCAGCAAGGCAGCAACCAGGTCAGCGCCATCGACCTGGCCACGCAGACGGTGAAATGGACCATGCCCGTCGGCCCGGCGCCGGCCGGCATCACGATGACGCCGGACGGCAAGCATTTACTGGTCGGCATCATGGGCAGCGATTACGTGGAAGTGATCGACTGGCGCACGCAAAAGACCGTCAAGCGCATCAAGGCGGGCGCCGGCACGCATAATTTCCGCGCGCTGGGTGACAATCGCATGACGTTCGTGTCGAACCGCGTGTCGAACACGATCAACATCATCGACCAGCAAACCCTGGAAAACGTGGGCACCATCAACGTGCCCGGTGGCCCGGACTGCATGGAAATCACGCCCGATGGCAAGACCATGTGGGTGACATTGCGCTGGATCAAGAAAGTGGCCGTGATCGATTTGACCACGCGCAAGGTGATCAAGACGATCCCCGTGGGCCGCTCGCCCCATGGCGTGTATTTCGCCACGCACTCGCCGCGCATGTGATGACGGGTGTGATGATGAAACGCCTGATTTCCGCGGGCCATGTGCCTGCCATGCTGCTGTGCGCCGACGCCATGCTGACGTCCGCGCATGCCGCCGTACCGGCCCCAGCCGCACCGGTCCCAGCCGCATCTTCGGCCCCTGCCGCCTGCAAGGGCACGATCTACATGACGTTCGACACGGGCAGCCAGTCGCAAGCGCAACTGATCGCCGACGTGCTGAACAAGCGCCATATCAAAGCCACGTTCTTCCTGGCCAATGAAAAGACCACGCGCGGCGACTATTCGCTCGATCCCTCGTGGGCGCCGTACTGGAAAGCCCGGGTCGCCGAAGGCCATGCGTTCGGCACGCATACGTTCGACCATGTGTACTGGAAGAAGGATCTGGCCAACGGCTTGATCCAGGTCAAGCCCCAGTTCGGCAAGGATGGCGGCAAGCTGGCGTCGGTGACGGATCAGCAGTTCTGCGAGGAATTGCGCCGCGTCGATACGCGCTTCCAGGAACTGACGGGACACAAGCTCGACCCGTTCTGGCGTGCGCCGGGCGGCTATACGTCGCCGCGCACCCTGGCGGCCGGCAGCGCCTGCGGCTACCAGCATGCGGGCTGGGCGCCGGCGGGGTATTCCGGCGATGAACTGCCCAGCGACAAGTATCCAAACGCCATGCTGCTGAAAAAGGCGCTGGCGAACTTGCGCAGCGGCGACATCTTCATTGCGCACATGGGCATCTGGTCGCGCAAGGAGCCGTGGGCGCCCGCCAACCTCGATGCCTTGATTTCCGGCCTGCAAGACAAGGGTTTCTGTTTCGCCACCCTGCGCGAGCATCCTGCCTACGCGCAGAAGAAGGGCCAGCCATGATGGCCGCCGACATCCTCAGTTTCGTCACCCCGGCGATCGACGCCGTGGTCGATGCGTTTGGCGTAGCGCAAGGCTGGCTGTTCCAGACTGTGGTGAATCCCCTTGTGTATCACCTGGGCTTTGGCGAATTCACGGAAGAGGCGTTCGAGGGCACGGAATGGCTGCTGATCGGCCTGTGCGAACTGGTGCTGCTGTTTCTCGTGCTGCGCCCGCTCGAAGCCCTGATTCCCGCGCAAAAGATCACGGACCCGCGCGCCCGCTGGAACGACTTCATTTACACGGTGCTGCACCGCATCGGCCTGTTTTCCGTGCTGGTCTTCTTCACGCTCGATCCGTTGATGGATGCCTTGGCGGGCGCCTTGCGTTTCGACAATATCCATCCATTGAACCTGGAATCGCTGTTGCCCGACATCAGTCCCTTACTCAGTTTTATCATTTATTTTGTGATACTGGACTTCGTCGACTATTGCTACCATCGGGCCTCGCATCATTTCGGCTGGTGGTGGGGCTTGCACAGCCTGCATCACAGCCAGCAAAACATGAACTTGTGGAGCGATGACCGCAACCACCTGCTCGACGACTTTTTGCGCGACGTGGTGATGGCGCTGGTGGCGCTCGGTATCGGCGTGCCGCCGGGCCAGTACGTGCTGCTGGTCTCGATTTCGCGTATTTTGCAAAGCTTGCAGCATGCGAATGTGAGGATACACTTCGGCCGCATCGGCGAGCGGCTGCTGATCTCGCCCCGTTTCCACCGCACGCACCACGCCATTGGCGTGGGGCACGAGTCGAAAGGCAAGGGCAGCCTGGGTGGTTGCAACTTCGGCGTGGTCTTGCCGATTTGGGATATGCTGCTGGGCACCGCGAATTTCTCGGCGGGCTATGCGCGCACGGGCGTGCGCGACCAGCTGGCCCGCATCGACAGCCAGGGCGTGGGCCGGCCGGGGCGCAACTATGGCTGCGGCTTCTGGCAGCAGCAATGGCTGGGCTTGCGCCGCATGGTCGAATTTGCAAGATTGAAACGAAAAGGACGCCGTTGATGCGTAATGTGCTGAATTCGTATGGCCGTGCCTTCCTGTCGCAATTGCACGGCAGGATATTGCTGTTGAGCATAGCACCGTTCATCCTGTCACTGATCCTGTGGGGCGCCCTGCTGTATGTGGGGCTGCAGCCGCTGATCGACAGCCTGCATGCGCTGTTCACGCAGTATGACTTCTTCCGCACCAGCGGCCAGGTGCTGGCCGCCTTCGGCCTGGGCATGCTGAAAGCGGTGATCGTGCCCCTGATCGCCATGTTCATGCTGCTGCCGCTGATGATCTTGACGGCGCTGATCTTCATGGGCCTGTTCGCCATGCCGGCCATCGGCCGCCACATCGGCGGGCGGCATTTTCCGCAACTGGAAAAGAAGCATGGCGGCAGTCTGCTGGGCAGCGTCGCCACTTCGCTGGTCACGTTCTTGCTGTTCATCATCGTCTGGGTGCTCATGCTGCCCCTGTACGCGTTTCCGCCCGCCGCTTTGGTCGGGCAAGCCGTGCTGTGGGGCTGGCTGACCTACCGCGTGATGGCGTATGACGCCATGGCCGATTACGCCAGCGCGGAAGAGCGCCACGCCATCATGCGCACGCAGCGCTGGCCCCTGCTGGCCATCGGCATGGCGTCCGGCGCGGCCGGCGCCGTGCCGGGCATGCTGTGGATGGGCGGCGTGATGTCGGTGGTGTTCTTCCCCTTCCTGGCGGCGTTCGCCATCTGGCTGTATGTGCTGATCTTTATCTTCACGGGTCTGTGGTTCCAGTATTACTGCCTGGAAGCATTGGCGCGTTTGCGGGGCGTACGCGGCATGACCGACGTGGCGCCGGCGGACGCCTGACCATTTTTATTGCATTCTACGAGGAAGCTTCATGGCTATCGGATTGATCATCATCGGCGACGAAATCCTGTCGGGCAAGCGCACGGACCAGCATTTCCCGAAAGTCGTGAGCATGCTCAAGGCACGCGGCTTGCAACTGAGCTGGGCGGAATACGTGGGCGACGAACCGGCCCGTCTGGTCGCCTTGCTCCAGCGCAGCTTTGCCAGCGGCGACATCGTCTTCAGCTTTGGCGGCATCGGCGCCACGCCGGACGACCATACGCGCCAGGCGGCCGCCGATGCGCTGGGCTTGCCGCTGGTGCTGCATCCGCAGGGCAAGCTCAATATCCAGCAACGGATCACGGAAATGGGCGAGGAGGCGGGCGTGCCGGCCGATTTGAACTCGCCGGAAAACCTGCACCGCCTGAAAATGGCGGAATTTGTCGAAGGCGCCGAGCTGATTCCGAATCCGTACAACAAGATTGCCGGCTTTGCCGTGCGCGAACATTATTTCGTGCCGGGCTTTCCTGTCATGTCCTGGCCCATGATCGAATGGGTGCTCGACACGCATTACAGCCATTTGTTCAACCAGGTCCCGCATGCGGAACATGCCTTGCTCGTGTACGAAACGGCCGAATCCCTGCTGACGCCGCTGATGGTGCGTCTGGAAGCGGAGTTTCCGCTGATCAAGGTATTCAGCCTGCCCAGCGTGGGCGATGCGCAGACGCGCCGGCATATCGAACTGGGCGTCAAGGGCGAGCCCGCGCAGGCGGCGGCCGCCTTTGCCGAGATGCGCGCCGCGCTCGATACCTTGCAGGCGGAATACACCAGCATCTGACATGCCGCCAGCCCGGCGCCGGCGGCTTTTTCGCTGGCGTCCAGCCCGCCTTGCATCTATGTACGCAAGCGTACATTCCAAGACGTTGTTTTTTTGCGAAAATCTTCAATGAAGCAAGATTTTTGTGCGCGCTCGTCAGTCGTTCTCATGCCGATGTGGTGGAATGGTGAACAGGGGCCTTGCGTGTCGAACGCGGGGCCGCCTGCCTGTGCAGTAGCGCGTTTTTTGATTCACTGGTATGGACATCATGTTAAGCAAGCTTTGTTGTGACCGGCTCTTGCCGGCCCTCGTCTTATCCTGCGCGGAGCGGTATCGCTGCCGCCTTTTCCGCGCCGTCCAAACCCAACCTTACCCCAGCATCCCATGAAAGACACAGGCGTCAACCTGGCCGCGCAAGAGCGGCCCCCCTCTGATCCACTCTCCGACACGGGCGCCGAGGCGCCGCCGCCGGCGAGCCCGCCGAAGAGGCGCCGTTCGCGCATCTGGCCGATCTTTGCCATCATCGTGCTGGCGCTGATCGCCGGCGTGGCGTGGTTCGTCATGCGCGAAGTGCGCACCTCGGCCCTGCAGGCCGAGTTTTTCACACGCCTGGACCGCCAGCTGGCGTTCAAGGTCGAGCCAGGCCCGGCACCGGCGGGCGCCATCCGCTATCCGCAGCACGGCCCGTATGACGAGCGGCTCGGCTATGCCAGCCTGCCCGACTTCATCACCAAGCTGAATGCGCGCGACTATGCCGTCACGGCGCAGGCGCGCATGTCGCCGAAAATGGTGCAACTGGTCGACCGGGGCATCTTTGCCACGTATCACGAGAAAAACCGCGCGGGGCTGACAATCCTCGATTGCCGCGCCGCGCCGCTGTTCGCGGCCAGCTATCCCGAGCGCATGTTCGACGGCTTTGCCGAAGCGCCGCCCGCGCTCGTGCAAAGCCTGCTGTTCATCGAAAACCGCGAATTGCTCGACCCGGGCACGCCCGAGCGCAATCCCGCCGTGGAATGGGACCGCCTGAGCAAGGCCATCCTCGACAAGGCGCTGAACCTGTTCGGCGGCCACCGCGGCGGCGGCGGCAGCACCCTGGCTACGCAGATCGAGAAATACCGCCATTCGGAAGACGGGCGCACCAGTTCCATGCAGGACAAGCTGCTGCAGATGATTTCGGCCAGCCTGCGCTCGTACCAGGATGGCGAAAACACCATGGAGGCGCGGCGCAAGATCGTCGTCAACTACCTCAATACCGTGCCGCTGTCGGCAAAGAGCGGCTTTGGCGAAGTCAACGGCATCGGCGACGGCATGTGGGTCTGGTATGGCCGTCCGTTTGCCGAAGTGAAGACATTGCTTAGCGGAAAAATGGACCAGCCGGGCAGCGCGCTGGCCTACAAGCAGGCGCTGAGCCTGCTGATCGCGCAGCGCCGTCCTTCGCATTATCTGGTGGCCGGCGGCGCCGACCTGGAAGAATTGACCAACAGCCATCTGCGCCTGCTGGCGCAGGCGGGCGTGATTTCGCCGCAGCTGCGCGATACGGCCATCGCCGAGAAGCTGCGTCCGTCGACGGCGTCCGGCGTGCAATCGGAAGCGTCGACCTCGTTCGTTACGCGCAAGGCGTCGAATGCCGTGCGCAACCACCTGGCCAGCATGCTGGGCGATCCGCGCTTGTACAACCTCGACCGCCTCGACCTGAAAGTGGTCAGCACGCTCGACGCGCAGGCGCAAAACGCCGTCACCAAGGTCTTGCGCGAGCTGCGCGACCCGGAAGTGGCGAAAGCGGCCGGCCTGACGGGCAAGGGCATGCTGGGCAATGGCGACCCCGCCAACGTGGTCTACAGTTTTACCTTGCTGCAAAAGGGAGAGCAGGCCAACTTGCTGCGCGTGCAAACGGATAACTTTGACCAGCCGCTCGACATCAATGAAGGCGCCAAGCTGGATCTCGGTTCCACGGCCAAGCTGCGCACCCTGGTGACGTATCTGGACATCATCGACCAGCTGCACCAGCGCTACAGCGGAATGGGCGCCGCCGAGCTGGGCAAGATCGCCGTCGATCCGAAGGACATGCTGTCGCAGTGGGCGATTGCCTATCTGAAACCATTGCCGCTCGGCGAGGCGCGCAACTTGCCGGCCATGCTGGCGGCCGCCATGGAACGCAAATATTCGGGGAATCCCGGCGAAGGCTTCTTCACGGGCGGCGGCTTGCACCATTTCGGCAACTTCTCCAAGCTCGACGACAGCCGCATCATGACGGTGCAGCAGGCGCTGCGCCAGTCGACCAACCTGGTCTTCGTGCGCCTGATGCGCGACGTGGCCCGCTACTACATGTTCTCGCGCCCCGATTCTTCGGCCTCGCTGCTGGCGGACGCGGACGATCCGCGCCGTGCGCAGTACCTGAGCCGCTTTGCCGACAAGGAAGGGCGCGAATTCCTGCACCGTTTCTATCAGAAGTACCGCGGCAAGAGCGTTGACGAGCAGGAAAAGATTTTATTGGCCAGCATCCGTCCGACGCCCGTACGCCTGGCGAATATCTTCCGCACCGTCAATCCGAAGGGCACGGTGGCGGAATTCGGCGATTTCCTCAACGCCAACCTGCCGTCGCAAAACGAAGTGCCGCCCGAGCGGGTCGCCAAGATGTACCAGCAGTACGCGATGGAAAACTGGTCCTTGGCCGACCGCGGTTATCTGGCCAATGTGCATCCGCTGGAACTGTGGATGGTGGCGTATCTGCGCCAGCATGAAGGTTCCACCCTGACGCAGATGGTGGCGGCCAGCGAAAAGGAACGCCAGGAAGTGTATAAATGGCTGTTCAACACGCACCGCAAGCATGCGCAGGACCGCCGCATCGCCAACTTGCTGGAAGTGGAAGGCTTCCTGGAAATCCACCGCCAGTGGAAGAAGATGGGCTACCCCTTCGATTCGCTGGTGCCGTCGTATGCGACCACCCTGGGCGCGTCCGCCGACCGTCCCGCCGCGCTGGCCGAGTTGATGGGCATCATCATCAACGATGGCGTGCGCAAACCGAGCGTGCGCATCGATTCCATGCATTTCGCCGCCAACACGCCGTATGACACCATGGTCAAGCGGGGCAGCAAGGTGGAGGCGGAGCAAGTGTTGTCGCCGGACGTGGCCAAGGCCGTCGCCAAGGCCATCCGCGAAGTCGTGTCCGACGGTACGGCAAAGCGGGCGAAGACGGCGTTTGTCGGCGCCGACGGCGTGCCGATCCCGATGGGCGGCAAGACGGGCACGGGCGACCAGCGCTTCGACGTGTATGGCGCCGGCGGCCGCCTGATCGAGTCGCGCTATGTGAACCGCTCGGCCACGTTCGTGTTCAATATCGGCGAGCGCTTCTACGGCAGCATGACGGCGTATGTGCGCGGACCGGAATCGAAAAACTATGATTTCACCAGCGCCTTGCCCGTGCAACTGCTGGTGTCGCTGGCCCCGAGCTTGATGCCGCTGATCGAGCCGCCCGCGCCGGCCGAGGGCGTGGCGAAGCAGTGCACGAATTAAGGTCTTTTTGCAGCTAGCTGAAAGCCGGCCTTCACGGGCCGGTTTTTTTTTGAGGGAGTGCAATTGGACAAGACGCAGCAGATTTTTCAGCAATATCACCGCTTTGACGATGGCGCGCTCGTGTCCATCGAACAGCGGTATCAGCCCGGGGGCGTGCAGGCCGTGCGCATCGTCTTGTACGCAAGAAATCATGCGCTCGATGGCAATGTCTGGCGCAACGTCGCCATCACGGTGGGCGAGGTACGGGAAGTGCTGCTCAGGACGCCGGGCAACTTCATCAACCGCATCTGCTGCGGCGTGAAGCTGCTGCGTTTCGGCGACGCCTGGTGCGTCGACGTCGACGGCACCTATACGCGCGACGATCCGGCGACCCTGGACGAGGTGCGCCGCGATGGCGACTGTTATGTCATCGGCGGCACGGTCGAGGCCATCGAACTCGATTAGCCGGCAAACACGGCCGTTTTATCTTCCAGGCGCGCGTGATACGCGGCAATGGCCGGATATGTTGGGCGCTGCATGGGCGCCATCAGCCAGCGCTTGACGGACAGGCCCAGCACGATATCCGCTAGGGTGAACTGTTCGCCGCAGACGAAGGCGCCCGTGCGCTGCAGCTGCTGCTCCAGCACGCCCATCATTTTGTTCCACCCGGCAATACCGGCCGCCAGCTGCGCCGCATCCTGGTGCGCGGGGCTGTGGCGCACCAGCGACATGAAGGCGTAGCGCCAGCTGTTGTTCAAATCGCCCATTTGCCAATCCATCCATTTTTCCACTTCCGCGCGGGCGCGTGGCGTGCTTGGAAGCAAGTCGTCGCGGCCCGCCTGGGCGCACAGGTAGCGGCAGATCGTGTTCGATTCCCACAGCACCAGGTCGCCATCGAGCAGCACGGGCACCATGGCGTTCGGGTTCAGTGCCAGGAAGGCCGGGTCGTCGGTACTGCGAAAGCCGCTGCCCCAGTCTTCGCGTTCGTAGGGCAGGTCGAGTTCCTCGCACGTCCACAGGACTTTGCGGACATTGATCGAAGCGGCTTTTCCAAGAATTTTTAGCATGCGGGGCTCCACAGGGCAGGTGATCGATCTGCCACTGTAGCGGAAATGGCCACGCCGCGCATGTGAAAGTGCCTTGCATAGTTGGGCTTTTCTTGGCATCGTAGCCACCCATGAAACCTATGCGCCACCACATGTCCAAAATCCTCGCGTTCAGCCGCTTTTCCGTGCGCGATTTCCTCGCCACCGCCGGTCCCACCTTGCTGCTCGTCGGCGCATTCTGCGCGCTTGCCTACTGGCTGGTCGACCCGGCGCCGCCGCGCCAGGTGAGTTTGTCGACGGGACAGGACAATAGCGCGTACGAAGAGTTCGGCAAGAAATACGCGGCCACCCTGGCCAAGCACGGCATCAAGGTGACCTTGCAGCCGTCGCTGGGTTCGCAGGATAACCTGCAGCGCCTGAACGCGGGCAAGACCGATATCGCCTTCGTGCAAAGCGGCTCGACCGAGCACGCCGATGCCGAACGGCATGGTCTCATCTCCCTGGGCAGCCTGTTTACGGAACCCGTCTGGCTGTTCTTGCGCGAAGACAAGGCGGTGACGGAACTGACGCAATTGAAGGGCATGAAGATCAACCTGGGGCCGGAAGGCACGGGCGTGCCCAGCCTGTTCCGGCAGTTGCTGTCCGTGAATGGCGTGGAAGCGAAGGAGCTGACGGTGAGCGACTTGCAAAATACGCCCGCCACGGTGGAGCTGCTGGAAGGGCGCATCGACGGCCTGGTGTTCAGCTCGGCGCCGGAAGCGCCGCTGATCCAGATGCTGCTGCAAACGCCGGGCATCAAGCTGTTTGATTTTTCGCAAGCGGAGGCGTACACGCGGCGATTGCCTTTCCTCACGCATGTCGTCTTGCCGCGCGGTATCGTCGACCTGGGGCAGAACATTCCCGCGCAGGATTATCATTTGATCGCGCCGACCGCCACCCTGGTCGCGCGCGAAGACTTGCATCCGGCCCTGGTAGATCTGTTCGTGCAGGCGGCGGCCGGCATCCATGGCGGCACGGGCTGGTTCCAGCAGCAGGGGCAATTCCCGTCCGCGCGCTACACGGAAATTCCCGTCGCGCCCGAAGCGCTGAAATTCTACAAGGATGGCGCGCCCGTGCTGCAGCGCTATATGAGTTTCTGGCTGGCTAATTTCTTCGACCGCATGTGGGTGCTGGTGGTGGCGCTCGGCGCCTTGATATTGCCCCTGTCGCGCGTGGTGCCGCCCCTGTACGTGTGGCGCATCCGCTCGCGCGTGTACCGCTGGTATGGCCAGTTGCGCACGGTGGAGCAGGCGCTGGAAGACGTGCCGCAGGAGCAGCGCGCGCAAGTGTATGCGGAGCAATTGAAGCGGCTGGACCAGATCGAGGACATGGTCAACCAGATCTCGATTCCCCTGTCGTTTGCCGATGGCCTGTATGGCTTGCGCAGCCATATCAATTTCGTGCGCAAGCGCATCTTGACCCTGATGGGCGAGCATCCAGAGGCAGGCGAAGCGGCCTGAACGCTTAACTCGCTTAAACGAGGGTGACCGACAGCTTGCGCCCAAGCAGCGCGGCGGCCCGCTCCAGGGTGGAGAGCGTCACGTCGCTGCCGGGGTCGAGCAGGCGGTCGAGCTGCGAGCGGCTCGTCTGCAGCAGGGCCGCCATGCGCGTTTTCGACAGCGATTGCGCCTGCATCGCCTGCGTCAGTTGCCAGGCGATCACTTCCTTGATGGCGCGGGTTTGCGTTTGCTCGAAGATGCCTTCCTCTTTTAAAAAGTCGTCGAGGCTGCTGCCGAGATGGGGAGCGGTGGCGTTCATGTCAGTTCCTTGTGGCGTTTGCGGGCCAGCGCCAGATCGTCTTCCGGCGTCGTCCGGGTTTTCTTGATAAAGCCGTGCAGCGCCACCAGGCAATCGCCGTGATGGCAGATCAGCACGCGCGCGATGCGGTTGCCGGGCAAGCTGCTGCGCACTTCCGACAGGCCGTGCCCGAGATGCCGGCACAGGGGCATGCCCACGGGCCAGCGCCATTGCGCATGCATCAAGTCTTGCCCGATCACATGGCGTTCCTCGATGGGGAGCGACTTGAGCCAGTTGCGCACGGGTTCGCCGCCATTGCCGTTCGCGTAGAACAGCAGGGTAATCTGCCGCAGGCCGGAAGCATCCATGACGCACCTCTACGTTGTACTATATAAGGTACATATTCGCAAGGAGAATTTGCGCCGCAATGGAGGAAAACGGGCGCGCATGGATGGTTGTAGCCGATGACGGGCCATCGCGTGGCCCGCCAGATCAAACACTGTTCAGATAGTCAGGCGGCCAGCGTCAGGCGCCCAGCCACGGCAGCCCGGCCTTGCACCAGCCGCCGATCTGTTTGCGGTGGCCGTCCGCATCCTTGTCGCCTTCAAACCCTTCAAGGATATCGAAGCAGTTGATATAGCCGTGCTCGGTGGCCAGCTTGGCGGCATGGCGCGAGCGCACGCCCGAGCGGCACAGGAACAGCAGCACCTCGTCCTTGCCGGCCTGGGCCGCCAGTTGCGCGAGGAAATCGGGATTCGGCACGCCGCCCGGGTAGGTGGCCCACTGCACCGCACCATGCTGGGTATCGGCGATGTCGACCCGGCCGACCCAGTCGCGCTCGGCATTCGTGCGCACGTCGATGAGCTTGGCGGCTGCGTCCAGCTGCAGCAGCTCGTACGCTTCCTGCGGCGTCACGGCGCCGGCATACGGCGTACCTTCATTGGCCCGGCTGCGGGCGGTGGTCAGGATGTCGGCGGCGGTAGTCATGGCGTCCTCGATGAAAGTGGGATGGTGTGTACGATTATAGTGCGCCCTTCGCGCACCGCAAACGGGAAACCACGGTGCCCGGCGCATGCACCACAACGAGGCATTTTTCAAGAATGCGCACAAAATGCACGATAATGGTGCGTTATTTGTTTTTTGCACTTGCATAGTGCATTCTTGATTTGACGCAAACTCAGCAGGAAAATCGCGGGCATGAAAACTTTCACAGGGATGGCAGCCATTTTGCCGCAGGCGCCAGGCGGCTCCGGGAGCTGGCATGGAATCTGCTATGATCCTTATGAGTTTTGGTGGCACGCAATGTTTGCTTCGCTTCATCAGCCCAGACGCACTAAGGTCGGCTCACCCCACATTCATTTAGGAGATACGCATGGCAATGACAGCCGCAGAAGTCTTGAAGATGGTAGAAGAAAACGAAGTCAAATTCGTTGATTTCCGCTTTGCTGATACCCGTGGTAAAGAGCAGCACGTGACGGTTCCCGTGTCGCACTTCGACATGGACAAATTCGAGTCGGGCCACGCCTTTGACGGTTCTTCGATCGCTGGCTGGAAAGGTATCGAAGCGTCCGACATGATCTTGCTGCCGGATCCAAACACGGCCAATATCGACCCGTTCATGGAAGAAACGACCTTGTTCATGCAGTGCGACGTGATCGAACCGTCGGACGGCAAGGGCTACGACCGCGACCCGCGCTCGATCGCGAAACGCGCCGAAGCCTATCTGAAATCGTCGGGCATGGGCGACACCGCCTACTTCGGCCCTGAGCCGGAATTCTTCATCTTCGACAGCGTGCGCTGGAAGATCGACATGTCGGGCTGCTTCGTCAAGATCGGTTCGGACGAGGGTTCGTGGTCGACCGGCAAGGATATCGAAGGCGGCAACAGCGGCCACCGTCCTACCGTCAAGGGCGGCTATTTCCCCGTGCCACCAGTGGACAGCTTCCAGGACATGCGTTCGGAAATGTGCCTGATCCTGGAATCGCTGGGCATCCCGGTTGAGGTACATCATCACGAAGTGGCCGGCGCCGGCCAGAATGAAATCGGCACCAAGTTCTCGACCCTGGTCGAGCGCGCCGACTGGACGCAAAACCTGAAATACGTGGTGTGGAACGTGGCGCACAGCTATGGCAAGACCGCCACCTTCATGCCGAAACCTATCGTTGGCGACAACGGTTCGGGCATGCACGTGCATCAATCCGTATGGAAAGATGGCAAAAACCTGTTCGCTGGCGACGGCTATGCCGGTCTGTCCGATTTCGCCCTGTACTACATCGGCGGCATCATCAAGCACGCCAAGGCGCTGAACGCGATCACCAACCCGGGCACCAACTCGTACAAGCGGCTGGTACCAGGCTACGAAGCGCCGGTGAAACTGGCGTACTCGGCGAAAAACCGTTCCGCCTCGATCCGTATCCCGCACGTGGCCAATCCAAAAGGCCGCCGCGTCGAAGCGCGCTTCCCGGATCCACTGGCGAACCCGTACCTGTGCTTCGCCGCACTGCTGATGGCCGGCCTGGACGGCGTTGCCAACAAGATCCATCCGGGCGAAGCCGCCTCGAAAGATCTGTACCATCTGCCGCCGGAAGAAGACGCACTGATCCCTACCGTGTGCGCTTCGTTGGAAGAAGCACTGGAAGCCCTGGACAAGGACCGCGAGTTCCTGACCCGCGGCGGCGTGTTCAGCGATTCGATGATCGACGCGTACCTGGAACTGAAAATGCAGGACGTGCAGCGCATGCGCATGACCACGCATCCTGCCGAGTTCGACATGTACTACTCGCTGTAATGGCGCCACGCCGGCAACGTGCCGGTAGTGAATAAAAAACGCGGGTGAGGCGATGGTCTTGCCCGCGTTTTTGTTATGGCGCCACAGTGCCTTGTTGTATAGTCGGCCCAGGAACGATGCGGCATGTGCCGACAGGAGTGAAGATTGACCAAGCATTACAGAATGGCGCTGATGGCAGGATTGCTGGGCGCGGCGGCACAGGCGCACGGGCAGTTGTATGTGTGCGCCGATGCGCAGGGACACAAGACGTACACGGACAAGCGGGCCGGCGCGCATTGCCAGCTGCTCGATTTACCGGGCGCCATGACGGAGCCGCCCCGCAAGACGGCGCCCCTGGCCGGCGCGCCTGCCCGGCCCGCCACACAGGCGGCGGCCACGGCGGCGCCGGCCGCCGGCGCGTTTCCCAAGGTCGATGGCGCCGAGCAGCGCGCGCGCGACCTGGACCGGCGCCAGATCCTGCAGGACGAATTGCGCAGCGAAGAGCAGAAACTGGCGGCGCAGCGCCTGGAATTTAACGGCGGACAACCCGAGCGCCAGGGCAACGAGCGTAACTATGCGAAATACCAGGAACGGGTGGCGCAGCTGAAGGACAACATCAGCCGGACACAGCAGAACGTCGAGGCCCTGAAACGCGAGATCGCGAATATTCGGTAAAGCACATGACACTAGACAACCATTCCAGCCGTCCCGCCCACCTGGCAGGCCTTGATCTGCTCGCTTCAGCCGTGATCCTGCTCGACGGCGACGGCCGCATCAGCTATGCCAACGCGGCGGCGGAAAACCTGCTGGAAAGCTCATTAAAGGCGCTGTCGCGGCAAAAACTGACGGCGCTGTTCCTCAACCCCGAGGAGCTGGCCGGCATCTGCGCGCAGGCGCTCGAACATAAATTTTCCGATTTGCGCCAGGATCTGAGCCTGGAACGGCTGGGGCGCGAGCCGCTGCGCGTACACAGCATCGTCAGCGCCCTCGACGCGCCTAGCGACGGCGTGCTGATCGAGCTGCGCGAAAACGTGCAGCAGCTGAAGCTCGACCGCGAGGAGCGCATCCTCGACCAGAGCCAGGTCAACAAGGAGCTGATCCGCAACCTGGCGCATGAAATCAAGAATCCGCTGGGCGGCATCCGCGGCGCGGCCCAGCTGCTGGAGCTGGAACTGCCGGCCCTGCATCTGAGCGAGCTGCGCGAATACACGCAAGTCATCATCAAGGAGGCGGACCGCCTGCAGACGCTGGTCGACCGCCTGCTGGCGCCGCACCGCCGCCCGCACATCGTGGGCGACGTGAATATCCATGAAGTGTGCGAAAGGGTGCGCAGCCTGATCCTGGCCGAGTTTCCCAGCGGACTGACCATTTCGCGCGATTACGACGCCTCGATCCCCGAGTTTCGCGGCGACAAGGAGCAGCTGATACAGACCGTGCTCAACATCGCGCATAACGCGGCGCAGGCGCTGGCCGAGCGCATCGAGGCGGGTGACGCGGAGCTGATTTTCAAGACGCGCGTGGCGCGCCAGGTGACCCTGGCCAAGGTGCGCTACAACCTGGCATTAGACTTGCATATCATTGACAATGGACCGGGCATCGCACCCCAGATCCGCGACCGGATTTTCTACCCGCTGGTGTCGGGCAGGGAAGGCGGCAGCGGGTTGGGACTGACCTTGGCGCAAACCTTCGTGCAACAGCACCTGGGCGTGATCGAGTGCGAAAGCCGGCCTGGATACACCGATTTCAGGATCGTTCTCCCCTTGCCATAAGCGAGGCAGTATCCCACCCATGAAATCCATTGCGGGACGCACACACTAATGAAGCCAATCTGGATAGTTGACGACGACGAATCAATCCGCTGGGTGCTGGAAAAAGCCCTGGCGCGGGAAAATCTCGCCACCAAGAGTTTTGCCAATGCGCGCGACGCCATCGCCGCGCTGGAATTTGACACGCCGCAAGTGCTCGTGTCCGACATCCGCATGCCGGGCGCGTCCGGCCTGGAATTGCTGCAGACGGTCAAGTCGCGCTTTCCCGGCTTGCCGGTCATTATTATTACCGCCTTTTCCGACCTCGATTCGGCCGTCGCGGCCTTCCAGGGCGGCGCTTTCGAATACCTGGCCAAGCCCTTCGACATCGACAAGGCCGTCGAGCTGATCCGCCGCGCGCTGGAAGAAAGCCTGCGCGAGACCAGCGTCGAATCGGGCCCGTCGGAAACGCCGGAAATCCTCGGCCAGGCGCCGGCCATGCAGGAAGTCTTCCGCGCCATCGGCCGTTTGTCGCAATCGAATGTGACGGTGCTCATCACGGGCGAATCCGGTTCCGGCAAGGAACTCGTGGCGCGCGCGCTGCACAAGCA